>JAGSPR010000141.1 GCA_018262455.1 Deltaproteobacteria bacterium
GATCAGCCGGCTCGAGAGCGAGCTCAAGCAGCAGCACTGACGGCCACGGCGGAGCGTCGTGGTCGCCGCTACGTGAGCGGGATGTCCGCGGTCACCGCGACGAGCGTGGCGGCCTCGATCACGACCATCCGGTCGGCCGGGTCGCGAAAGGCGCGCTCGACGGCGACCATCAGGCGATCGAAGATCAGCTCGGCATCGGCGAGCACGACCTCCTCGTTGTCGCCCCACGCGAGCCGGCGGGACACGGCGTCGTGCAGCGCCAGATCGAGCCCCGGCACCGACTCGCCGCCGACCGAGAGCGCGCGGAGCACGGCCTCGAACAGCTCGGTGCCCGGCGGGTCGCGATCTCCGTACTCGACGGTATCGAGCACCTCGTCGCGCAGCACGAAGACCGATCCGACCAGGTCGACGTCAGACACTGGACTTCACCATTCCGTCGTTCCGCGGGATCCCCACGGCAGGCTTGGGTCGGCACGGGTGGCGTGTCCGCGCTCGAGCGCGGCGCGCTTGCGCTCGACACGCGCGACCTCGTCGCGCAGCGCGGTGGTCATGGCCTGGACCTCGCGCAGGCGCTCGCCGAACGGCAGGACGGACTCGAGGACGAGGCCGGTGGTGGCACCGACGAGGCGCTGGTGGGCGGTGCTGAGGGCGAGCAGGGCCTTCGCGCGGATCCCGTCGGTCGTCTGGATCTGGTGGACGCTCGCGGCGGTGACGATCCGCGCCTGATCGAGGGCATCGAACAGCGGCATGATGCCGGCATCGTCGACCGGGCGGACGCCGTAGAGGTCGCGCGCGGACAGCACGGCGGTCCCGAAGTTGCCGCCGCCATCGCACGCGATCGTCTCGAGCGCCGTGAGGACCTGCTTGACGAGGGTCGCCTTCGCCGAGACGTGAGCGACCGCGATCACGATCGTCTTGTTGATCGCGTCGACGACCTCTTTCGACACGCCCGAGTTGGTGACCACGCGGTCGGGCCGCATGAACGGGGTCGTCGGCCGATCGACCCAGGGTCCCGCGGTGCCGCTGTCGTTGGCAGGGTACTCGCCGCTGGTCCGCTCGACCGCCAGCTGTTGCGCGGTGTGGAGCTCGATGAGCTCGCTGTCGACCTGCCGCAGGCGCTCCGCGAGCAGGCCGCCGAGCGAGAGCTCCGCGACGACGAGCGCTCGGCTGACCGCGACGTCGAGCAAGAACCCGAGGGCCGCGTCACCGGCGCGGATCTCGTCGACGACCGTGCGTGCGCTCGTGCCGAGGATGTCGATGATGTCGCGGACCGGCGCCCACTCGCCGCCGCGCTCGAACCAGCCGCCGGCGAGGTTCTGCGCGAACGTCCACACGTTGACGCCCGTGGACTTCTCGAGATCGTGGTAGACGGCCTGGCACAGGCTGAGCCCCACCACCTCGAGCGCCTCGTTCGGCTCGATGCCTCGCACGATCGGGTTGCGAGTCAGCCCGCGCTCCTTGGCGAGCTGGAGGAACCGCTGGCGCTTGTGCCACCACTCTTTCGCGCCGGTCGTCCGCACGACCTCGGTCGACGACTGTGATTGCACGGCCTGCGGCGCTTCGAGCACGATGGTGGTGACGTTGTCACCGCCACCGCCACGCAGCGCGAGCTCGATCAGATCGCGCGCGACGTGGTCTGGTGCATCGCCCGAGCCGAGGACGTACTGGATCGCCTCGGCCGAGGCGTAGCCATACAGCCCGTCGGAGCACAGCATCAGCCGGTCACCGGCCTTGAGCTCGAGCTCGAGGATGTCGACCCGTGCATCGGGCCGCGCACCGAGGTTGCGCGACAGCACGTTCTTGTACGGGTGGCGCTCGGCCTCGTCGGCCGTGAGCAGGCCGCGATCGACCAGCTCCTCGACGATGGTGTGATCGCGCGTCAGCGCCTGCAACCGACCGCCGCGCAGCAGGTACGCCCGGCTGTCACCGACATGACCGATGATCACGTGCTGGGTATCGACGACGAAGCACGCGACCACGGTGGTCCCCATGCCCTGACGTTCGCGGTTGGCCTGCGCTGCCGCGAACACCGTCTCCGATCCGCACAGGAGCGCGCCCTCGACCAGCGACCTCGGCGACATCGTCAGGCGGCGTTGGGTCACGAAGTCGTGGATCGCGTCGCGCGCCATCTGCGAGGCGACATCGCCCGCGTTCGCGCCACCCATGCCGTCGAGCACGACATAGAGTCCTCGCCCCGGATCGAGGATCATCGAGTCCTCGTTGCTCGTGCGGACCTTGCCGACGTTGGTATCGCCGGCGATCCGCATGCCGAGCGGGGGCGGGGTCGGCGGGGTCATGACGGCTTGCCGTTGGTCTTGAGCTCTGCCCACGCGGCCATCCGGCGCTCGAGCTCGTCGGCGATCAGATCGTTGACCGCGCGTGCGGTGCTGGCGGTGACCCGGGTCAACAGGAGCGTCAGCTCGGAGCCCTCGGATGTGCCGGCCCCCTCGTCCTGGGCGACCTGCGCCGCGGTGTCGCCGATCGCCACCAGCATCGCGAGCACCGACGCGGGCGGCTGGGCCTCGGCGGCTCGCATCGCGAGGAAGGTGTGGAGGAAGGCGCGGTGCAGCCCGAGGTCCCCGGTGGCGATGAAGTTGCCGAGGTGGTCGAGCACCGCGCCGACCTGGGCGCGGGCGGTCGACTCGTCGAGCCTGGCAAGCGATGGATCGAGCGTCGGCCGCAGCTCCATCAACCGCAGCAGGATGGTGGGGCGTATCACCTCGTAAGCTCGCGCCAGAGGCGCCACCGTCGACGGCGTCGACATCGACCGAGATGGTACACCCTGCCACGAACCGGGTGCTACGCTGACGCGCGGAGTTAGCTTGTCCGTGCGAGTGCGAGAGAAATCGTGAAGGAAGGTCGGGTCCTCGTCGTGGACGACGAACCGATGGTCCGGGAGACGCTCGGCCAGGTCCTCGCCGATGAAGGCTACGTCGTCGACCTCGCCGTCGATGGGGAGGCCGCCCTCGAGCTCGTCCACGCCGCGCGCCCCGACGCGATCCTGCTCGATCTGATGATGCCGGGGATGAACGGGCGCCAGTTCCTCAAGGCGCTCCGCGACGAGCCCGCCTACGCTGCCGTGCCGGTGCTGCTGATGACCGCGGTGCACGGCCTCGAGGTCAACCTCGCCACCCTCGGCGCGAGCGAGGTCGTCGAGAAGCCGTTCGACAACATCGACGAGCTGCTCAACAAGATCGCGCTGGCCGTCTACCGGTCGCGCGATGCCAGCAAGAGCATCATCCAGCCGCTCCCGCTCATCCCCACGCCGCCCGAGACCGCTCCCGAGAAGGAGCGCGGGGTCGTGCTGGTCGTCGAGCATGATCGCGCCCGGCTCCAGCAGCTCGATCTCCTGCTCTCGGCGCGCGGCCTCACCGTGGTGTCGATGACCCGCGCCCTCGTCCAGCTCTCGCGGCTGGCCCGCGCACTCCGGCCGCGCGCGATCTTGCTCGACCTGCTCTCCGAGGGCGTCAACGACATCGTGTCCGAGCTGCGCAGCACGAGCGAGCTCGATCCGATCCCGATCCTCGTGTTCTCCCGCGAAGCCATCGCGCCCGGCACGCTGCCGACCGATACGCTCGCGCACGCCGTCGACGCCGATCTCCTCAGCTTCATCGAGAAGCAGCCACGTTGATCTTGATCACGTTGACCTGATCACACCTGATCACGTTGACCTTGACGCCTTCGACGTCAACGTCGACGTCGACGAGCTCTACTTCTTCACGACGGGCTTGGGGTACAGCACGATCTCGATCCGGCGGTTGAGCGCCTTGTTGGTCCGCGAGATCGGGTGGTACTGGCCAAATGCCAGCGCGGCGAGCCGCGTCGGGTCGAGCTTGCCCGTGTCCTGCAGGTAGTGCACCACGGTGAGCGCGCGGGCCGACGACAGCTCCCAGTTGGTGGCGAACTTGATCGCCGGCGCGGGTGGCAGCGACGGCGGCGCAGGCTTTCCGCCGCGCTTGACCACGGGCATCTTGAGAGCTGGCGGCTGCACGATCGGCTGATCGTCGGTGTGCCCCTGGACCCAGATCTGCTTGTCGGGGATCTCCTTGAGCGCCGCGGCGACGCGCGCCAGCACCTGCTGGCCCCTCTCGGTGAGCTGGTCGTCCAGCGTCTTGAACATGACCTTGTCGACGAGCTGCAGCCGGATCTCCTCGCCATCCGCCGAGACCATGCCGATGCTCTTGTCGACCGAGGCCTGCAGCTTCGCCTGGACCTGCTGCGATGCCTTCACCTTGGCCTCGGCATCGGCGGCCTTCGACGCGAGCTGGGTCTGCGCCTGCTGCGCCTCGGACAGCTTGGTCTCGGCCTCGCGCTTGGCCGCCATCATCTTCTCGAGATCCTTGTCGAGGCCATCGGCCCGCACCTTGGCGGACGTCGCGGCCTGGTTCGCCTCGGCGACCTTGGTCTCGAGCTCGCCGATCCGTGCGTCCGGCGCAACCATCGGGCGGACCAGGAATCCGGCGGTGGCACCCGCCACGAGCGTCGCCCCGCCCACGGCCAGCAGCTTCTTCATCATGGTGAATCCAGCCTTGCGGGGCTTCGGTCCGCGCGGATCGCTGTCGTGGCGTTTCGGGACCGGGACCCGCGGGTACACGAGGAGGCCGCTCTCATCAGAAGCTCCACGATCGGGTGGCATGGGTCCGTGAGCCTACCCCACGAACTGCGATGTCGCTGCTGGCTAGTCCCCCATCGCTGCGCCGCCGCCGCGAGGATCCGCCGTGCCCTCCCAGCCGGTCGGGGTGCGCACGATCGCGTTGACGGCAGCGAACTCCCGCGGCACCTCGTGCCAGTCCAGGGTGTGGCCGAAGCTCCGTAGCGCCTCGTCGGTGGCCTTGTCGATCGCCCCGGCCTGGACCCGCACGAGGTCGGGCAGGTGCTGATGATGGATCCGCGGGTTCGCGACCGCGAGATCGGCGTGCTTGCCGAAGTCGATCACGTTCGAGATCGTCTGCCACACCGCCGTGATGATGCGCGGGCCGCCGCCGGCACCGGCGAGCATGACCAGCTGGCCCTGGTCATCTTCGACGATCGTCGGAGACATCGACGACAGCATCCGCTTGCCCGGCTCGATCTTGTTCGCGGCGCCCTGGACCAGCCCGTAGTGGTTCGGTGAGCCGGGCTTGGCGGTGAAGTCGTCCATCTCGTCGTTGAGCAAGAAGCCGGCGCCCGCGACGGTGACGCCGCTTCCGAACGCGGTGTTGAGCGTGGTGGTCATCGCGACCGCCATGCCGTCCTTGTCGACCACGCAGAGGTTCGTGGTGTGGTCGCCCTCGATCAGCGCGGCGACGTTCTTGGACGGCGTGGCCTTCGGGCCGATCGTGGCCGCGAGCTCGTCCTGGTACTGCTGCGACAGCAGCTTGCCCACCGGCATCGCCTTGACGAAGGCTGGATCGCCGAGCACCTCGTTGCGCGCCGCGAACGCGCGCCTCCACACCTCGACCAACCGGTGCACGTGATCCGCGCCGTACCACGCGAGCTTGCCGAGCTCGATCCCGTGCAGCATCCCGGCGGTCATCGCGAGCACGATCCCGCCCGACGACGGAGGAGGCATCGAGATCACCGAGCGCCCGCGATAGGGAAACCGCAGCGGCTCGCGCCAGACCGGCTTGTAGCCGGCGAGGTCCTCGGCGGTCATGATCCCGCCGCCCGACTTCATCTCGGCGACGATCAGGCCGGCGGTGTCGCCCTTGTAGAATCCGTCGGCGCCGTTCGCGGCGATCCGCTCGAGCGTGTGGGCGAGCTCCGGAATCTTGATCAGGGCCCCCGCTCCGACCGGGCCCGCGCCGGGCACCCACAGCGCCTTGGTCGCGGGGAACTGCGAGAGCTTCGCGAGCGTCGGCGGGCGCGCGATCGATCCGGCGAGGAAGTTATCGACGGCAAACCCGTTGGTCGCGAGCGCGATCGCGGGCGTCACGAGATCCTTCCACGGCTTCTTGCCGTACTTCTTGTGGAGCTCCCACAGCCCCGCGACCGCGCCCGGTACGCCCACCGAGCGGTGGCCGACGACCGAGGCCTGCGTGGGCTTGCCCGCCGCGTCGAGGTACATCGTCTCGGTCGCCGCCGCGGGCGCGGTCTCGCGGAAGTCGAGCGCGACGGCCTTGCCCGGTCCCGTCCGGACCACCGCGAACCCGCCACCGCCGAGGTTGCCCGCCGTCGGATGGACGACCGCGAGCGCGAACGCCGTCGCGACCGCGGCATCGACCGCGTTGCCTCCCGAGGCGAGCACATCGCGCCCGACCTTGGTCGCCAGCTCGGCCTCCGAGACGACGAGGAACGTCTTGCCCGTGCCGGTGACCTCGGCCTCGACCGGGTTGTCGGCAGGATCCTGGCGATACGCCGGTGGCGCGCCGGCGTCGACGAAGGGGCCCCAGACGAGCGCGTCGGCGGTCGCCGCAGGCGGTGGCGGCGGTGGGCTGCGCTTGCACGACGCCGCCGCGAACGCGATCGCCGGCACGAGGAGCAGGACGCCGAGGGCACGCGCGCGGGGGCAAGCTGGCCGGGGTCGGGCTGGCAACATCGGCGCATCCTACGACACCGATGTCGCGACCGCAGGCCAGCCGGCGGATCTGACGAGCCGCGCGGCGGGCAGCGGTATGCGCTCCAAGTCATCGCCGAACCTCGGGAAATGGCGAGCTCCACGCGATGGCACCCGAGTTGCTGATGGAGTCCGCCATGCGTTCCCGCCTCGTCCTCGTGTTGCTCTCCGCCGCCGCGTGCGGCGCCCAGGATGCCGGTTCGGCCGGAGGTCCCAGCTCGGACGCTGGTGCCGGCGTCAGCTTCGGAGGCGCCCAGGACATCGGCGAGTTCCGCAGCATCCTCGATCGTGGCGAGATCCCGGGCCCGAGCACGCTCGACGCGAACGGGTTCTTCAACGAACACTTCAACGAGCCCCCGGTGGTGACCTGCGGCGGCCCGCTCTGCCTGACGCCGGGCCTGTCGGTCGGCAAGGACTTCCTGACCGGCGCGCACCAGGCCGCGCTGCAGATCTCGATCAACACGACGATCGATCCCGCGCAGTTCCCGCGGCTCCCGATGAAGCTCGTGGTGGTCGTCGATCACTCGGGCTCGATGGCCGAGGACCAGCGGCTCGAGAAGGTGAAGTCCGGCCTGCACACCTTGATCGACAACCTCAAGGACGAGGATCGCCTCGCGATCATCTCGTTCGACGACGTCGTCACGTTCGACGCTCCGTTCGGCGCCACGCTCGATCGTGTTCAGCTCCACGGCATCGTGGAGAGCCTGTCGCCGCGCGGCGGCACGAACATCTTCGATGGCCTCAAGGCCGGCTTCACGATGCTCGGCGAGTCGCCCGAGAACGAGAAGCAGAACCGCATCATCTTCCTGTCGGACGGGCTCGCGACGGTCGGCAACACCTCGCAGTCCGCGATCATCGAGATGGCGACCACCGGCATCACGCATGGCATCGGCCTCACCACCATCGGCGTCGGCAACTCGTTCGACGTCGAGCTGATGCGCGGCCTCGCCGAGCGTGGCGCCGGTAACTTCTACTACGTCGAGGACGCGACCGCCGCGACCGAGGTGTTCACCGAGGAGCTCGATTACTTCATGTCCCCGCTCGCGCTCGACCTCCGGATCGAGGCCACGGCCGCGCCGGGCTGGGACTTCGCGGAGGTGGTCGGCAGCACGCTGTGGACCGCGTCGCCGCGCACCGGCTCGATGCAGGTGCCCGCGGTGTTCGTCGCGAGCCGCACGAGTCAGGGCCCGGGCCCGATGGGCCGGCGCGGCGGTGGCAGCATGATCTTCATCCACCTGAACCCGACCGCTCACGAGGCCGGCAAGGTCGCCGAGATCACGCTGTCGTATCGCCAGCCCAACTCGACCGAGCGGCTCACGCACACCGTCTCGCTCGACTACGATCGCGACCCGACCGAGACCCTCGAGCAGCCGTACCTGTCGTATCCCGGCATGGCCGAGCGCTACGCGATGTACAACCTGTTCCTCGGGTTCCGGCTCGCGACCGAGTACGCGACCTCCGATTGGAGCTGCGCCGCCGCCGCCCTCGCGGCGACCCGCCAGAGCGCCGTGGCCTGGAACCAGACGCACGAGGATCCGGACATCGCGCTCGACCTCGCGCTGCTCGACCAGTTCCTCGGCAACCTCGGCGAGCGCGGCGGGCACCCCGATCAGGGCCTCGCGACGTGCCCGCGTGCAACCGACCCGTATCCGCCGGCATGCACCGGCCGCGACTGCGAGCAGGGCAATGATCTTCGTTGCGGCTGTTCGACGGGCCGCGGGGGCACGACCGGCCTCGTGATCGTCGGCGCCGTGCTCGCGGTGATGCGTCGCCGGCGCAGGCGCTAGCACGGGCACGGGCGCGGGCGCGGGCACCGATGCTATACCCGCCCCATGTTCGATCCCGGTGTGTTCGCCGCTCGTCGCGATGCGTTCATGCAGGCGCTGGGGCCCCAGGCGGTGGCGGTCGTGCGGTCTCTGCCCGAGCGGCTGCGTAACGGCGACGCGTTCCATCTGTTTCGCCAGCAGTCCGATGTCCTGTACCTGACCGGGTTCGGCGAGCCAGACACCACGCTGATCCTGCGGCCGGGCGCCGAGACCGAGCGGGTCGTGATGTTCGTGCGGCCGCGCGATCCCGAGCTGGAGACCTGGGACGGCCGGCGTGCGGGCCTCGAGGGCGCCAAGGAGCGCTACGGCGCCGACGCCGCCTACCCCGCCGCCGAGCTGGCGACCCGGCTCTGGGATCTGATCGGGAACTTCGACGAGCTCCACTACGGACTTGGCAACGACGCCGAGATGGATCTGCTCGTCGCCGCGGCGCTCGCCCGGCTCCGCCGCTCCGAGAAGAAGGGCAAGCGCCCGCCGCGCGCCGTGGTCGACCCATGCGTCGCGCTGCACGAGCTCCGGCTCCACAAGCGGCCCGAGGAGCTCGCGGCGCTGCGCAAGGCGGCGGCGATCTCGAGCGATGCCCACATCCTCGCGATGGGGGCCGGTCGCCCCGGCACGTTCGAGCACGAGCTCGAGGCGCTGATCAATTACACGTTCCGTCGCCGCGGCAGCCCGGGCCCCGGCTACACGTCGATCGTCGGCGCCGGCGAGAACGCCACGATCCTCCACTACGTCGAGAACCGGTGCGCGATCGCCGATGGTGACCTGGTGCTGGTCGATGCCGGCTGCGAGTACGACCACTACACCGCCGACATCACCCGGACGTGGCCCGCGAACGGCAAGTTCACGCCGCCACAACGCAAGGTCTACGAGCTCGTGCTCGCGACCCAGAAGGCCGCGATCGAGCTGGTCAAACCGGGGGCGACGATCGACCAGATCCACGACCACTGCATCCGCTCGCTGACCGAGGGCATGATCGAGCTCGGCCTGCTCGTGGGCACGGTCGACGAGCGCATCGAGGACAAGAGCTTCCGCAAGTTCTACATGCACGGCACGTCGCACTGGCTCGGCCTCGACGTCCACGACGTCGGCGCGTACACGCGGGATGGCAAGCCGCGCCCCCTCGAGCCCGGCATGGTCCTCACGATCGAGCCCGGCCTCTACATCTCCGCGGACGCGCCCGACGTCCCGGAGGAGCTGCGCGGCATCGGCGTCCGCATCGAGGACGACGTCGTGGTCACCGAGTCCGGCCACGAAGTCCTCACCGCGGCGTGCCCCAAGGAGCTCGAGGCGATCGAAGCGGCCTGCCGTCAAACGTAGTTGGCACTACAAACGGTAGCGGCTTCACCTCCCGCCATGGCTCCTCCCCCGGCCAGGGAGAACTGTCCCCGAAGACCCCACCACGAATCCCAGGGGTACCGCGTAAGTGGCTGGACTTACATCAATGCGAGATCTGCGCACGCAAGCCCCCGGTTCTCGTATAAGTACTTGTATCTCCTCAAGTTCGGTCAGAACAGGGGGCGCGGACCCGAGTGGCACAGTCCGTGATGTAGGTCAGTCCCATGAGACTCAGCCACATCGTGACCGGTGCTCTCCTGCTCGCTCCCACGCTCGCAGTGGCCGAGCCGGTCCACTCGGTCAAGCCGAGTGGCAGCGCAGCGATGTACGACTTCGTGACGACCAGTCGCGATGAGCTGCAGTTCGCGCGTCAGGTGCTGCCGCCGACCACCGGGCCGACCACGACCTCGGCGCTCGCGCAGAGCCGCATCGTCTATCTCAACAAGAACGGCGTCACGCTGTCGCCGGGCAACAACGACTCGCGCACCAACCGGTCCACGATCGCGGACCAGCTGACGACGATCGCGCCGTGGAGCGTCAGCGCCACGACCTGGTCCGCCACGGTCGCCTGCATGAAGAACATGTTCGCGTCGTTCGGCGCCACCGTCGTCGACGTCGACCCGGGCAACGTCCCGCACATCGAGGCGGTGTTCGGCGGCTCGCCGACCCAGCTCGGGATGCCGAACAACGTGGCCGGCGTGTCGCCGTTCACGACCGACTGCTCGATCATCGAGAACTCGATCGTCTTCACGTTCACCGACGTCATCCCGGCGAATGCGCAGCTCGCGTGCGAGATCATGGCGCAGGAAGTCGCCCACAGCTACGGCCTCGATCACGAGCTGCTCGCGTCGGATCCGATGACGTACCTGCCGTTCAACAGCAACCGGACGTTCAAGAACCAGGCGGTCTCGTGCGGCGAGGACGTGACCCGGCCGTGCGGCATCAACGGTTCGACCTGCCGCGCCAACCAGAACTCGGTCGCGCTCCTGACCGAGCGCCTCGGCCCTGCCGGCGTGGGCGGCGACACGATCAGGCCCGACGTCGGCATCACGTCTCCCTCCAACAACGCGACCGTGCCGCCCGGCTTCTCGATCGAGTTCACCGCGACCGACAACATCGCGGTCACGATGGCGACGCTGTTCGTCGATGACCAGCCCGCCGGCACGGTGTCCGCAGCGCCGTTCACGTTCGTCACGTCCGCCACGCTTCCCGAGGGCCTCCACACCTTCCGCATCGAGGCGACCGACGGCGCCAACGTCAACTCCCAGGAGATCACGGTCACCCTCGCGAAGGGCGCACAGCCCCCGGGCGGTGGTAGCGGCAGCGGCAGCGGCGGCGGCGGCGGCGGCGGCGGTAACTTTGACGGCGGTGACATCTCCGGCGGCTGCTCGACGGCTGGCAGCACGGGTGGGTCCTTCCTCGTGTTCGCGCTCATCGGACTGGTCGGCCTCGTGCGCCGCCGCCGCTAGAGCGCAACCCCTCTCCAACAGGTGGATCGCCCCGGCTTGGGGCGATTGGCTTTTTCGGCTACAACGCGCCGTGCTCACCGGAAAGCAACGCCGCCACCTTCGTGCCCTCGGCCACGAGCTCCGCCCCATCGTGCAGCTCGGCAAGGGAGGCATCGACGACGGCATCGTCGCAGCGGTCGATCAAGCGCTGGCCGACCACGAGCTCGTCAAGGTGAAGGTCGGCGACGCCCCCGGGCTCGATCGCCATGAGGCCGCCGAGGCGCTGGCCGGGCGGACGCGCAGCGAGGTCGCGCAGGTGCTCGGCTACACCGTGCTGCTGTATCGCCCCCACCCCGACGAGCCCGAGATCGAGCTCCCGAAGTGACTCTCCGCGCTGGCGCGCCGACTGGTGCGGCCACACCGGCGGGGGGTACGATGACCGGGGATGGTCTCTTCCACCACCAGCTCCGGGTCGAGCTTCGGGTCGTACCGGCTGTTCGAACAGCTCGGCGTGGGCGGCATGGCCACCGTCCATCGCGCCGAGCATCAGGACCGCCCCGGCGAGTCGCTCGCGCTCAAGCGGCTGCGCCCCGAGCTCGCCGCGATTCCGGAGTTCGTCCAGGCGTTCGTCGACGAGGCGCGCCTCGCGAGCTACCTGCACCACCCGAACGTCGCGCAGACCTACGACTTCGGGAAGGTCGACGAGACGTACTTCCTGGCGATGGAGCTGGTCCGCGGGCCGACGCTGTCGCAGCTCCTGCGTGAGCGCTCTCGGATCCCGCTGCCGGTCTCGCTCTATCTCATCGTCCAGCTGTGCGACGCGCTCGAGTACGCGCACAACCTGTGCGACGCCGAGGGTAACCCACTCGGGATCATCCACCGCGACGTCACGCCGGCGAACATCATCGTGTCGACCGCCGGGATCGCGAAGCTCATCGACTTCGGCATCGCCAAGGCTGCGAGCTCGAGCGTCCGGACCAAGACCGGCTTCATCAAGGGCAAGTTCGCCTACGTCGCCCCCGAGTACATCGCGGGCAAGATCGACACCCGCGTCGATCTGTTCGCGGCCGGCGTGATCGCTCACGAGCTGCTGACCGGCCGCCGGCTGTTCCAGGTCGAGAACGACATGGAGACGCTCAAGCGCGTCCAGCGGATGCCGATCGAGCCGCCGTCGAAGTGGAACCCGAAGGTGCCACCGGCACTCGACGAGATCGTCATGACCTCGCTGGCCCGCAACCCCGATGAGCGCTGGCAACGCGCGAGCGCGATGCGCAACGCCTTCGTGTTCATCGCCCAGCGGCTGCCGACGCAGCAGCAGGTGGCCAGGTGGCTCGCCGATGTCCCGGTGCCCGAGCCCTCGGCCGCGACGAGCGGGGTCTCGATCGAGATCCAGCTGATCGAGGAGACGATGGTCACGAACGCGCGCCGGCCGGGCTTCGCCGAGCACCTCATCACCGCGCGGACCCGGGCGACCCAGCAGCGGCTGTGGGTGATCGTCGTGGTCCTCAGCCTCGTCCTGCTCGGCCTCCTGGCCTACCTGTTCACGCACTGACGAGGCACGCGTGTGACCGACGATTGACAGCGCGTGCGCTAACCATGCGCCATCGCTGGGACGACGCGCGGCACGGTTGCTGCTGAACGACCGGACCGTGCGCTGGTCCGCCCCCTCGATCCTCGCGACCCTGCTGGCGAGCCTGCTCGCGTCCGGACCTGCGTCCGCACAACCGGAGCCACCTCCACCGCAACGCGCAGGGTCCCCCTTGGGTGGGCCCGAGCCGGATCGATCTGGTTCGGTCCGGGGGCCCGACCGGCCGTGGACTCCGCTGGATGACAGCGGGTGGCCCCGCGGCCAGTCGCTCGGCGACCTGCGCGGTCTGCACGAATGCGCGGCGGGCGAGCTCGTCGTCGTCGAAGGCGGCGACATTCCATGCCGGCCCCCCGCGCTCGTCGGCCCGGCGCATCTCGCATTCGGCGTCGACTGGACGACCGGCCTCGCGTTTGGCAGCGCGCGCACGACGGGCGGCATCCAGGCCCTCGGTGTCGAGACCGCGTTCGCCGTGACGCGTCACCTGCAGCTCGCGGCGCGTTACGAGCTGATGGGCACGAGCGTCCCGGCGACGGTGCGGCAACCGCACGCCGGGCTCGGCCACCAGCTGTTCGCGATCGCGAAGCGCCGGTTCTTCACCGACGAGACCGCGCGCACCGCGTTGACCCTCGGTGCAGGCATCGGCTGGGCGCTTCGCGGCGACGCACTTGGCGGCTCGGCACCCGTCGCACGCCTGTCGTTGGCGCGCGACATCGGGATGTTCGTCGACGACCACAACGCACTCGGCGCGAGCCTCGAGCTGGCGTACGAACGCACGCTCGGAGACGAGCCGATCTCGGCGCTGATCGGTTCGGTGCGCGTCGGCTTCGAGCTCGATGTTCGCGAGCCCGAGAACCTCGGCACCCGGCAAGCCCCGCCCGCGTTCAGCTACGCGGTCTCGGGAGATCTCCTGGTCGGATTGGGGCTCGGGCTTGGCTGGACGCTCGGGGTTCCCGTCGTGTCCGCGTTGAGCTTGCAGACCACCGCCGGCTTTCTGTTCGACCTGGGTAAGGACCCCAACGCCGCCAGGGACCAGGGCCATCGCGGCGCGAGCTGGTCGGCGATGAGCGGACCGCGGCTCACGCTGCCGGGGCCGGCGATCTTCGGCTTCTACCTGCAAGCCCAGGCAGGACCGGTCTGGCTCGCGGGGGACCTGGCACGCGAGGTCCGGATCATGGGACAGGGCGAAGCCGGCGTGC
>JAGSPR010000142.1 GCA_018262455.1 Deltaproteobacteria bacterium
GAGATGCGAACCGACGTGCCAAACGGCACCGTCACCTGCTTCCATCTGCTTGTGCAGCACGACGACGGTCTCGGATCTGGGCGACCGGGCGCAGGTCGCGATGATCGTGTGATCGTAGATCGTGGGGGAGTTCTCATCGCCCGCTGCGACAACGAGGCCCTTCCACGTCAGCGTCACACCTGCAATCTCCGACAGACCAGGAGCGAGCGGCCGACGTTGCTCCGTCCGCAGCTGGACGAAGTCGTTCTCGGCGAGTAGTCGAGCCGCCGCCGGCGCAGAGCCGCAGCCCGGTCGCGGCTCGACACGAGGGAGCTGAGAGCCGATGAAACGGATCCCGGCTTCGTCATTGCACGCAGCGCCAGCCAGACGGTCTGACCAGGCAAAGCAACCGAACTCCTCGTCGTGGCAGCGCTGGCGCAGAACCGCCTCCCACGCCTCGCCATCGCGGCCGCCCTTGGCCGTCGCTGCCACTGACTCGCCGGCGCGGAGGTTCCCTGGCGGCGGGCGCGTGGCTGGTGTGGACGAGCATGCGATCATGAGCATCCACAACGAGGCGCGCATGCTCGGAACGCTAGCGCAGTCGTGCCCGCCGTGCCAGGCAGGCCTCGTGTCCGCCTCCACCGAGTCATCGCAGCCGAGGGCTCGAACACACCCGAACACGCACGGAAGGTGTGCTCGCGACCGGGGGCGTCCGGTGCGGGGCGAGCTCCCGTCGGGCTGTTCGTTTCCTGGAGTTCGTCACCAACGACTCGCAGACAATCGTGACCTGCTACCTCGGCAGACGAGCAGTCCGACCAGCGCGAGCACGCCCAGCAGCGCGATGGCGACGATCACCACGCGGTGATCGGGCGGTGGGCGCGGTACGGAGCGATCGAAGATCACCTCCTCGGTACGGTTCGCGTAGAGCGCGGATATCCGGACATCCATCGTATCGAAGTACCGAGTGAACGACGGCGGCCAGTTCGACTCGAACCACGTCTTTCCGGCGTGCTCGAAGCGCAAGAGCGCCGCGTCCGAGTCGATCTCGATCACGACGAACCCGTTCCACCGGTGGTCCTTCACCGAGCGCGTATGCGGAGTCATCCCCACCGCCACTTCGTACTGCACGTGGTCGTACTCGGAGTTGATGATCGTGCCGGCGGTGATCGCGAGGTCGAATCGGATCGGATACTCGGGAATGCCCGTGCAGATGGGGACGGACGCGATCGGTCTCCCATCCTCATCCGTGAACGTGGGCGGCGGTCCCGACTCGTCTTCCCCGCGATGGAAGTACAGTGAGGGCCGCGACGGCACCGCGCGAACTACGGTCTTGAACAGCCCGTCGATCCGGAACGTGGCAACCGTAGGCCCGCCCGACGCGATGTCGTCGAGATCGGGCTCCCAACACGCGACGGCACGCGCCGTTGTACCGACCACGATCACGATCGCGAGCCAGGCTCTCATGTGGAGTCGACACCGCCGTGGCGCCCAAGTTGCTCGCCACGGGTTCCATCGAGAGGCCGCCGCCGCCGAACGCGATGATCTGTCGAGCCATGAGGGCCACCGGTCAACCCGGCGATGGCGCGCGGAATCCCTCGCTTCGCGAGGACTGCCTCGCGCTTCGCGGCTGGCGTGGTTTCCGCCGGACAGCGCTCGGCGCTCCAACGACGGCGGCAGCCGTGGTACCGACTAGTCATGCGTCTTCCCGCCCTTTTCTGCGTCCTCGCGCTCGGCGCGCAGGTCGTCGCGCTCGGCTCGAGCTCGGCCGATCAGCCGGCCACCGCGACCACCATCGAGAAGCTGAAGCTCGCGATCGACTTCCCGGGCTCGCTCGAGATCTACGACACCGACGTCACCGGCAAGGACAAGCTGCCCGCGACCGAGGTCCGGATCGAGACCTCGATCAAGGCGATCGGGACGGTGCACGTCGAGATCGTGCGCGACTACCAGTCGGCGGACGACGCGAAGCGCGTGGTCGCCTACAAGGGCTCGGACACGACGAACGTCGCGATCACCAAGCTGCCCGAGCGCGGCTGGGTCCTCACGTGGCAGTACAACAAGGACAGGTGGTACGGCGTCAAGGTGCTGAGGAAGATCAAGGGCAAGTGGGTCCTGATGGACGCCCGGCCCGACTCGCGCGAGGCGTCCGACGTGATCCTGGCCACGTTCAAGTCGATGCGATCGTCGAGCTAGGCGCCGCCGGGCAAGCTGCTGCTCGAGTGGGGCCGCGTCGATCACCTCGACGCCGTGCTTGGCCGCGGCCTCGAGCTTGGTCGTGCCCACTCGCAGGATCTCCGAGCTCGACGAGGAGCTCGGCAATCACCTCTCGAAGGCGATACGGACCGCTACGTTCTGCGCGTATCGGCCGTGACGCAGCTCGCTGCGAGAAGGCCGTACGTCCAAGAAGAGACTGTGGATGCTCCCGGTGGTTGGTCCAGGTCGTGCCTGGTACCCAGTTGTCATGAAGGCACGCGACGAGCTCAGGCAGCGGGAGTGGCCCGTGCTCCTCGCGCTGGCGGCGGTGGTGGGGCTGTCGACCGGCCTCATGATCTACGACATCTCCAGAGACCTCATGGCCGAGGGTGCCAGCACGCAGCTCGTGTTCAAGGCGATGCGTTCGGTGACGCTCGCCGACGATCTGCGCCGTCAGGCGCACTCGCTGACCGGTAGCGCGGCGGAGCGCGATGCGGCAACCGCACGGATCGCGGCCGATATCGCGAGCTACGACCCGCTGGCAACGTACCCCGGTGAGCGCGGTGAGTGGATTCACCTGAAGCAGCTGCTCCAGCAGATCCCGGGCAAGCAAGACCCGCCGAGCGAGTCGCTGGTCCGCGACATCGACGTTTCACTCGACCGCATCGTGGCGCTCAACGGGCGCGAAGCGACAGGCGAGGTCGCCGAGATCCTGTCGTCGTTTCACGAGGACTACACCGTCAACGCGATCGGCGCGACGATCATCATCATCCTCGCCTTCGTCATCGGCACCGCGCTCCACCGCTCGATCCGTCTCCAGCGTACGCTGCTCGCGACGCATCTCTCACGCGAGGAGGAGCGACGCCGCGACCTCGAAGCGTTTGCCGGGCACGTCGCGCACGATCTCCGCGCGACGCTCGGACCGATCCGGACGTGTGCGGATCTGTTCGCGACCAGCGCTGGTCCTCCGCCGAAGGACCTCGGCGCGCGGGTCGCCCGCGCGACGGATCGGATGGCTGCGATCATTGATGATCTGTTGACCCTGTCGATCAGCGGCCGACCGGGGGCCGGACAGACCGACGTCGCACCGGTCGTCGCGCAGGTTCTCGAGGAAGCCGGGCCACAGCTCGCCGGCGCCAAGGTCGAGGTCGCCATCGAGGACGGCCAGGTGTGCTGCCCGCCGGTAGAGCTCGGAAGGATCGTGCAGAACCTCGTGTCGAACGCGGTCAAGTACCGTTCACCCGAGCGTCCGCTCGAGCTCGGTGTCACCGCGAAACACGTCGACTCGATCGTCGAGCTGGTCGTCTCCGACAACGGCATCGGGATGGACGAGGCGACCGCGGCGCGCGCGTTCGATCCGCTGTTTCGCGGGAGCGCGGCGGGCAAGATCCCGGGCCACGGTCTGGGCCTCGCGATCGTGAAGCGCACGGTGGAGGCGCTCGGCGGATCGTGCAGCATCGCATCGAAGCCGGGTTCGGGAACGCAGATCACGATCCGGCTGCCGGCGGTCGTACAAGGCATGGGCGGCCAGCCTTAGCGGCTGCCCGTGCCGTTGGCCGAGATCGACGGCCAGGGTCGCCGTGGTCTGAAGAAATGGCGCGCTGGTCCTCCGATGGTCGGCCCACCACGCACGGGCTTGCGAGCGAGCTCGATCCACACGATCGAGCGTGAGCCCCGGTGGCCGGACGTCGCTCAGCGGTGCGCTCAGCCGTAGCGGCTCCCAGGTACGAGCAGGAACACGAGCGCCTGCCCCGAGTCGGCGGCGCGCAGGAACCAGTCGACGTAGGTTTCGGTTTCGGGCTCCATGCCGGACAGGCGATCCCGATCGGCGCGTACGACGTGCTCGACTACATCCTGCGCAGCTCCGAGACCGTGCACGCCGCGATCGAGAAAACGAGTGGCCGGCACTGGAAGGCAGGTGTCAGCGGCCGCTGATTCTTGCCACCCGGTCGTGGCGAGCGTGATATCGAGGCGCGATGAAGCTTTCGTCAGCCGCAGTCATCGTCGTCATCACCGGACTGATCCTCGCTTCGAACTCGGGCCGAGCAGAGCCGAGCAAAGCAGAGGATGGCAAAGCCGGGTCGACGGTTGAAACGCCCGACCTCGATGTGGTCGTCGGAGCGCAGAAGATCAAGTCGGTCGGTTCCAAAGAGGGATGGATGCCCCTGCTACTCGGCGGACTGAAACAGGGGATGACACCCGCGGACGTGGCGACGCTCTTTCCGGGGGCCGACCAGTTCACGACTCCGAAGTCGGGCGTCGCCCGTATCCAGATGAACGGCCGCTACGGCATCGACGAAATCGAGCTCGACTTCGACAACCACATTCGCAAGGACAAGGCGCTCTGGAGAGTGAGCATCTCGTTTCATCCCAAGTTTCATACCGCCGCGTTCTGGGACGAGCTCACCGCGTTTTGCATTGCAAAGTATGGCAAGGCGGATCCGAAGGCAGTCAAGAGCCGTGATGTGTCGTGGATGGGATCGACCATCGGTGTCTCGCTCGGGGAGAACACACGACGGGGCAACAAGACCCGGCGCTTCGAGCTCATCGTGAGCATGTACGGCGTCACGGCTCGCCGAAGCTGACGCAGGGGCCAGATGGCCGGTCGCTCGCCGAGCACCTCGCGCAACACCGCGACCAATGCTTCGACCGACGGCAACGGGGCGAAGCCGTCCGTCGGCGAGCTCGCGTTAGCGCACCGAGCAGATAATGACCGGATTGGATTGCTCTCGATGGCGCGGACCGGCGGCCCCGTTCAGGTCAGCCTCTCGCCTGCGAGCGAGCGCCCGAGCTCGTTCGCGAAGGCCTCGACGAGGAAGTGCCTGATCTCGCGTCCCGTCGTGGGCGGGGGAATCTTCTCGGGGTGTTCGCGCGCAAACCGAACGAGCGGTTCGATCTGGTCCAGGCCGGTGAACAGATCGCGCACGAGCGCCACGCGGTACTCGCGCAGGAGATCGAGTGGCGCGCCGGCGACCGCGGTGATGACGTTGCCTTCGACGACGCCGCCGCTGTCGACCTGGAGAAATCCCCCGAACTCGGCGGGAGCGCGAGCACGAGACGCTGCCACCGCGTCCCGCAACACGCGCCCCGGCATGGAGGCCACGACGACCTCGTTGCTGAACGGAATCTCGGCCCCGAGGTCGCCATAGGTCAACCGCGTGCGGTATTCGCGCGAAGCCCGGAGCCCTCCGCCGTTGACGACGCACGCATCCGCGCGCAGCGCGTCGCGCAGACGCGAGCACACGAGCGTTCCGAGGGTGGTCTGGCGCGCTCTCGCGCCAACCGACGAGAGGACCTGCCCGGGCGGAATCACCACGAGGGTTGCGCTGGAGATCTCGCTCAGCTTCGCCATGTGCGCATCCACCCGCGCGCGGAGTGCAGCGTCCTCCGGGTAGCCCGCGACGGGTTCACGTCGCGACACGACGTGCGGCACGTCCTCGCCGTCGCTCGGCTCCGCGGGCCACACGAGGTCGGTCACGCAGGCCCCGACGGCGTCCATCCCTGATTTCACGATCACCGAGCGGCCGACTCGTTCGAGAAACGGCACGTGCTCGTGACCTCCGACGATCACCGCGATCGGGATCGACGCGGCACTGGCGGCCATGGCAAGCCGCCGATCGTCGTCGATCGGCTGGTGGGTCAGCGCGACGATGCACCCGCAGCGGTCGTCACGGACGAGCCGCCGGGCCTCATCGAGCGCCGCCAGTTCGGATGGCTGGATCGGTGCGCCGCCGAACGGGTTGCCGTGGGGGACGAATGGGTCGTTCATGACGACCGCGACGAGTCCGACGCGAACACGGCGGGGTCCGCGCTGGACCTCGACGACCGCGCTCCGCGGCATCGCCGCATCGAACTGCACGTTCGTGCTCAGCCATGTCGCGCGAAGCTCGCGCACGCGGAGATGGAGCTCCGCGGGCGGGATGTCGTTCTCGTGGTTGCCCAGGCTGGCGTGCGTGACGCCGACCGCGTTCAGGCAGTCGACCATCCCGCGCCCCGCATCGAGCGCGGAGAGGATCGTCGGTGCGACGAAGTCGCCGGCGATCGCGACCAGCGTGGCGTCGGCGGGATCGGCCTCGAGGTGATGCTGCGCCAGGCTCTTCAGACGCGGGAGGTTGTCGAGCGTGTAGACGTCGTTGACCGAAATGACGCGAAGCCGGAGACCGTCGATCGAAGGCATTGCGAGCGCGAGCATAGGACGTGTCGCGGCACTCGCGTCGAGCTCCCGAGCGCCCGAGCGCCCGAGCGCGGGAGTGTCACGATCGCGTCGGCACGCGGCGCTCAACGCACGGAAGTCACGCGGCACTTCGATATCGAGTCGCCGCCGGAGCGTCACGACCTCGGAATCTCAGCCGTGCTCGACCGGGAACCGTCCGGCAAGCTAGGCTCGCACCGGTGAAGCTGCTCGCGATGCTGTCCCCGGAAGACGTCCGTTTGTGCGGGATCGCGCCGGACCAGGAGCTGGACGTCTCCGGGTGGTCGCCGCGAGGGAGCTGGTACGCCCAGCGCGAGCCGCTGCGGGTCGGCGGCTACTCCGGCGTGCTCGCAGTCCAGCTCGGGCCGACCCATCGAGTCTCTGCCGTCCAGCTCGCGGTGTCGCTCGGCGATGCGGCGCAGGCGTTCGCAGGCGAAGGGGCGCGGCCGATCGACCTGTCCGGGTGGGACATCGTCGCGCGACCGACGGCGAGCCAGCGCGGCGAGACCTCGTCGACGCGGAGCATCTATCGCTGGGGCTGGTTCGAGATCAAGCTCACGCAGGCTCTGCGGTTCATCGAGCCGGGCGCGGCCCCTCGGTGTGAGGTGAGCTACCGCCTGACCCGGCGCTCCGAGCGCCACCCGACGCTGGAGGAGCGCCGCGCCGAGCGCGAGGCGGGAGGTCGGGAGCGCGCGTTGCTCGATCAGATCGTCGGCTCTGGGCACCAGCGCAAGAAGTGAGCCTCCGGGCCACGCGCAGTTCTTGCCCGCTGAACGTGGTCTCCTCGGCGAACCGCATCTCCGATTTCATCCGGCACCGCGTTCGCGCTCGCTTCTACTCGGCCGATTGACAGTCGCCGACGGGATTCATTTTCTTGTCCTTGCGCGCGTTCGCGAGGGTCGCCTTGCAGATCGCCGCGGTCGGGTGGCACAGCGAGCGCCGCTTGCCGGGCGCGTCTTCGAGCTCGAAGCACGTCGCCGACTGCTGGGCAACGCACTCGATCGTTTCGCCCGGCAGCTTGCTCCGCAAGAAATCGCGGCTGCCTTCGCATTGCGCGAGCGACCGCTCGCACGAGCCAACGCTGGCAGGCTCGTAGGCCACACACCACCAGCTCGGGTTGTCCGCGGGCTTTGCTGACGCCGCCTTCGGATCGGTCGACCGACACTCCGTCACGGTGTCGCCCGCGTTCTTCATGTGATCGGCATGTGACCGGCATGTCGAGAACGACGGATGGCAGACCAGCTCCGTTCGGCCGCCAGCTGTCTTGTCGAGACAGACCGGGTTCGCCTGCCGTGTGCAATCGCCGATCTTCTCGTTCGGGTCCGTCGACGAGCGGCGCAGCTCGCCCATCATCGCCTCGCACGCCGGGCGCCCCGCGAGGCAGAGTCCGTTCATCTCGTTGTTGAACGACACGCACCACCACTCGGGCTGCGTTCGCGCAACCGTCTCCGCGGTGGCCGCCTCGGTTGCAGGCTGAGAGGTCTCCGCCGAGCGCGCGCCTGCGCACGCCGTGATCGCACTCAGCAACACCACCAATGGCTTCGTCACGCGCACGACCATACTTCGTCGCTCACCTCCATGCGACATCCGCGCGAACGTGAAATGCGATCGTGTCGGTCGATGACGGAAAGTTCCACAGATTCCTCGACGGAGATCTTCACGTTGCGGAACGTTTCTGCGCGCAACATCGCGAGATCGCTGAGCACCTCTCTCATGGCATTCACGAGGTCGTGAACGGCGGCGTGCACGTCACGAAGGTGCCGGCGTCGATCGCGCACTCGAACGAGTCGGTCGAGTCGGTCGAGTCGAAGTCGAACGTCGGGGTCGAGTCGTTCGACGGGTTCGGAATCCGGGTCAGCGCGATCGGCGGCGGTGTCGCATCGACCGTCCACGTGCGTGACGCAGGCGCAAAGAGGCAGCGCGTCGCAAGCAGGTGAACCGTCACGGCGCGCTGGGGGCGAGCGGCACGGAGGCCTGAATGCGGGTCCCTCGCCCCCGCGCGGACTCGAGCTCGAAGACACCGCCGAGCTCCTCGATCCGTGCCGCGAGACCGGGAAGGCCTCGCCCCGAACGCTGAACGTCGGGGTCGAAACCGGCGCCGTCGTCAACGATCTCGACCGTGACGGTTCGTCGATCGTAGGTGAGGCTCACGCCGACTCGCTCCGCTCGGCCGTGACGGAGCGCGTTGTGCAACGCCTCCTGGAACACGCGCACCATCGCGAGGCGAACGCCAGTATCCAGTGGTTCGGCGCCCGCTCCTGCGAGGTCGACGTCGATGATCATGTTGCTCGCCGCCGTGATGCGGCGCCCCAGCTCGCGTAGAACTTCGGCGAGGTGGGCCAGATCGGCGACATCCGGTGCGAGTGCGTCGATCACGCCGCGCAGATCGCCCAGGCCCTGCCTGGCTTCGCCACGGAGGTTGCCCGCGATGCGCCGAAGGACCTCCGGCTCCTCGGCGTGTCGCTCGACGAGCTCGCCGTAGAGCGCGGCAAGTGTCAGGGGCGAACCGACCGCATCGTGAAGATCTCGCGCGAGGTGGGTGCGCTCGAGCTCCGCGACGCATCGCCGCAAGTCGGTACGCTGCGCCTCGATCGCCGCGCACTCCGCGCGCCAGCCCGCGGTTCGCATGGCGATGCCGTGGTAGGTCATCGCCACCATGCCTGCGATCACGGTCGGCCCGCCGATCGCCCACACGGGGTCCGCGCCTCGAAGGAGGAAGATCGGGATCGTGATCAGCGCAGCCACCGGGGGTGCGAGTAGCAACACCAGCGACGGGCCGAAGTTCGGCAGCGCACCGTTCATCGCGGTGTAGACGCACAGCGCGGTCCACAGCAGGGTGTCTGGGCGACCGCTCAGGACAGCGAGCAGTGCGCACAACACGCACGCGACCGCCAACGATCCAGCATGCGCGACGTGAAGCCACCCCGCAGAGCGTGCAGCGGCCGGCGCGATGACGAAGGTGGCGAACGTGACCCACGCGACGTGCACACCGCACACCGCCGCGACCGCGAGCGACGAGACGCCGGTCGCGGCGGTAACGGCGGGTAACGCGAGGCACGCGCAGATGACCGCGATGGCGGGCAGGTAGATGCGGACGTAGTACCGCGGGATCGTGAACTCGGTCGGCTGGTTCAGATCGAGAGCCCACCAGCGGTAGGGCGGCATCACGGACGGGTCAGCCATTGACCGGATCTCCGATCCAGCTCTCCCGCATCACGACCGCGACCGCCTCCGCCTTGTTGCTCGCGCCGAGCTTCTCGTACGTCGCGCGCACGTGGCTCCGGACCGTGTGCTCCGAGATCCCGAGCACGTCGCCGATCTCGTGATACGTGAGCCCGCGCGCCAGCTGCGTGATGATCGCGGTCTGTCGCGGGGTGAGCGGAGACGGTTTGGGTTCGCAAGGAGCCGGCGTCGTGCGCAGCCAGGCGAGCACCGCGCGCGCCGCGCCCGATGACAGGGGCACGCCGCCCGCGAGGATCTCCTCGACCGCGGGGATCAGGCTGCGCCCGAGGTCCTCCTTGAACAGATACCCGCGCGCACCCGCATTGAGCGCCGCGATGATCCGGGTCGGTGCCGAGACCGCGGTGAGCACCAGGACGGGAAGCGTGGGCCGAAGCGCGAGCAGCCTTCGGATCACGATGACCCCGTCGATGTCGGGGAGGCCGAGATCGATCAGTGCGATTGCCGGCGCGCTCTCCTCGACCGCGGCGATCGCAGCCCCGCCGGTCCTGACCACCCGCGTCGGATAGGCGTTCAGCACCAGGCCGAGCAGGTCGCAAAGACGAGGATCGTCTTCGACGATCAGGATCGGAGGTCTGCCAGGCATGACGTGCTCGCTCGCACTCGACGAGCCTGACTAACACGATTCGGTCACGCACGATCCGCTTCGAGTGACGATCCCCGCACGAACGTGCGATGGCGAGACGCTCCGACCGACGGCTACGCTGCGGACAATGCTCCGATCCACGTGGCGCGTGGCGATCGTCCGATTCGGCGTCTTCGGCGTCTTCGGCCTCCTGGCCGCAGCCCCGACGGACGCGACCGCTGACGTCCCCGAACCCGCGCCGCCGCCGGAGGCTACGCCCCCGACCGAGCCTGCTCCGCCTGCTCCGATCCCGACCGAGCCTGCTCCTGCTCCGTCGACGACACCAGCGACCAAGCCGGCCGCCGCGGAGAGCGGAACGAAGAACCTGATGGGGCCGATCCAGCTCCAATGGAACGTCACCGGCGAGCTCGCGCTGCCCGGTTTGCTGGGCCTGCACGTCCGAGCCAACGCCTACGCCCCCGGACTACCGATCTACGTCGGAGCGTCCGCGGCGACGTTCTTCGGCACCGCGCCGTCCCACCTCGCGGATGAGCGGTCGGGGTTCCTCACGCGGAGTACGATGGATCACAACCTCTATGAGGTGCGAGCCGGGCTCAGCATCGGGGGATGGACCCGCCGGCGACTCACCAGCTACACGTCCTATACCCACGGCACCGGCTGCATCGGAAGTCGTTGCGGCACGCTGGTCAGCCAGAACGACTACGAGGGGAGCTACGTGTCCTACACCCGCCGTACCCTGTTCGCCGGCTACCGGCGGCGCGCGACCGCAGACGTCTGTCCCGCCGACAGCCTGCCAGAGGACTGCGGCGATCTGGCGCCCGATCAGTTCATGATCGGCTACCTGTCGATGTTCGCGACCGACTCGGTGTTCGACAGCGCCGAGGGTCGCCTTCACCTCAAGCGCAGCAAGACGTGGGACATTCACCTGCTGTACACGCCGGGCACCGACTACTCGCGAACCACGATGGCCAAGCGTTTCGGCGCCGAGATCGAGGTGACGTTCGGTGGCGCCGCAGGCATGGCGATCGTGGTCGGCGGCGGCTGGGACGGTGAGGTCGTGCTGCTCACCATGGCCATGGGCGTGGGCAAGCCGCAGAGCTTCACCGGCTCGGCGCCCGCCAACGACTCGATCAAGTTCTAGAGCGGACATGTCCCGAGCGCGAACGCTTGTCATCGGAGTCATCGCCCTGCTGCCCGCATGCAGCATGGGGCTTGGCGCATCGCTCGAAGCCAACGCAGGCGCCGTGCGCGCGCGTGTGATCAGCGACGATCCGGCGACCGCCGAGACCACCGAGCTCGCGCTGACCGGCGGGCTCACCCTCAGCATCGAGTTCGATGAGTGGCGCGACGCCAACGTCAGCGGCGGCTACGGCTACCAGCGCTTCCAGCCCTCGGGCCAGGGCGCAGCCGCCGTGGCCGCGGTCCCTCTACGGTTCGCCTACGCGGCGTCCATTGGCGATCGTGGCTGGTCGGTGCGCCCCCGCGGCTACTTCGGTGTCGGCATCGACCGCAGCGGCGAGGGCGATAGCTACCTCGACGTCTACATGGGGGTCGGGGCGTCGCTGCACGTGAAGCAAGGCCTGGCGTTGCACCTGTCTGCGGGCCCACTCGCGCTGGCCGCGAGCCACCACGATGCCTTCGGCCCCGATCTCGACTACCGCGGTACGGGCGGACAGGTGCGCGTACGCCTGTTCCGCATGCTGATCCGCGCGTGCGATCCGAAGCGCCCGCGAAGCGAGCAACCCTCGTTCGACCCGTTCAAGGACCCATGCTGACGAGCTCTGCCATGACCCGAGTGCTCGTCGCGCTGTTCGTGCTCGCTGCTGGCGGCGGCTGCCTGGGCTTGGCCATGGGGAACGTGGCACCCGGATCGCGCCAGATCAGACGCGCAGGCGGCAGCTGGCAGAAGTCGGCCACCCCGGGCTACGAGGAATGGGTGGCTGGAAGCGACCAGGGCTCGAAAGGCCCGATGGGTGGACTCATCGCCGGGCGCTTCGGCGTGGGGGCGATCAGCATCGGCGATCGACCGGTCCAGCGCGACGCCGGTGTGTTCGACCTGCGCCTCGAGCTCGCGTACATGTTCACGTCGCGCGTGGGCGCGAGCCTGTCGGCCGGCTGGAAGATCGTCGGCGCTCACGAAGGGGACACCGACATCTCTCGCACGGGCTTCCCGCTCGCGGCGACCTTCTCCGTCGTGCCCGTGCCACCGTTCCTGCTGCGCTTCACCGGCTTCGTCGAGCCGGGCGCCACGTCCGTCGATGACACGGGCTCGACGGGCCTCGGCAAGGGGGCCGGCATCGGTGCGGGCCTGCTCGTGCAGTTCCGCGCCTGGCACTTCGTCGTCGGGGTCGACTGGGAACACGAGTGGATCGCCGACGTGGCCACGCCCACCGGCCCGGCGTCGTATGTGTCGAGTGCGTATCTCCTCGATCTCTGGGTCGTCGGCTGGTAGCGCTGGATGGCTTCCGGACTCGCCTCCGCGAGTCCTCGGTACCGGGGCTGGGAGAACGGCTCCGGTCCCGTGAAAGGATCGGATGCTCATGCGATCCGATCGCGGCTCACGCTGGCGTGGGCAGGAGCGGCACGAGCTCGGCCGTCGCCCCCGCCCCCAGGAACACGTCGGCGAGCGACCGGACCTGCGCGTAGGCAAGCAGCGTCGTGGTGATGGGCGACTTCAACGCCACGGAGCCAGGTGATCGTTCCGACCTGGCGCTGACCTGACCCCAACCGACGACGCAAACGCTGGCCTAGAAAACGGGGGCAGGTCACCGCGGGTAGCAGATTCGGTGAGGCAACGACCCGCGCTCGGTGACAAAACGAGCGTAGCAATGCGTCGGGGAGATGTAACTGTCGCTCAGCACTCGACCTCGACCTACGCAAGCCCCGAGGCGGCGAAGAAGGCGTTCGAGCGGCTCAAGATGACGTCTTTCGGTGACGGTTGCCGGGAGGACTGATCGTACTCGCCTGCCACCCGGGCGTCTGGACCTGGACAGTGCGCCATCCAGAGCACTCGAAGCCCCATCTGCGCGGACGTGAACGCGGGCGGTTATCGCCCAGACAGCCGGGTACATGGGTTGCACGAGGCACGGTGCATGCGGTTGCTTGTCATGATGCTGGTCGGGTTGGCGATGTCCAAGACCTCGTCCGCCTGCCCGAACTGCGTGTTTGTGCGATCTGTCGACCAGCAATCGGGCGATGAGGTGAGCGCTCCCCACGCCCCGAGATCGACCGTGCGGTTGATTTCACGGCGAGAGGTTCCTGTTCAAGAGTTCGACGAGACCATGGGTCAGCGCGACAGGTGGCAACTCGGCTTGCCGCTACCACATCCAGATGCCGCTCTCGACATGCCGTGGATCTGGCAGGTGCTGCGCGACGGGGTCTACACGCGCCTGCCGCGCCACAAGACCGACACCGTGTTGTTGGTGCTGTCCCCTGTGGTCGTGGGAGGCATTCCGGACTCGTCGGCAGCGGTTCCGGGCGTCGGCGTCGCAGGCAACTTCTAGAGAGAGTTGCCGTGCAAGAGGGCCAGAGATGTCTCCAGCGGCTATCACGCCGCACGGCGGCCCGCTCGCTCGAGAGCGACGACCCCGGTCGCGACGTCACATCGGGTGCCCTTGCGTTCGGCGTCTATCCGCGACCGCCGAGGCCCGCGGCCATCAGCGCGCCCGCACCGATCGCGATCGCACTCCACGTCCACAGCCGAACGTCGGCCCGCCGCCTCGCATCCGCGAGCCG
>JAGSPR010000420.1 GCA_018262455.1 Deltaproteobacteria bacterium
ATCGACGTCGCCGGGCCGGCGGTCGGGCTGGTGCTCGAGCTGTTCGGCGACTACGCGGCGAAGGGCCCGACCGACGACGAGGTCGACTTCGCGCGCAGCTACCTCGTTGGCTCGATGCCATTCCACATCGCGACCGCTCGCCAGCGCATGCAACTCGCCGTACGCGACGCGGTGTTCGATCTCCCTGCCGGCTTCACGGCGCGGCTACCCGAGGCGCTCGGTGCCCTCGCCGCCTCCGATGTCCGGGCGGCGTGCGCGCGGTGCCTGCGTCCGGACTCGCTCGTCACCGTCGCCGTGACCACGGCCGACCAGGCGAAGGACGCGCTCGAGGCGTCGGGGGCCGGCACGCTCACGATCGTCGACCACGACGAGTACTGATCCACGGCCAGCTCCTGGGTTATCGTAGTGGTTCCATGATGATCCGAACCGCATGGTGGGTGACCGCGTTGCTCTTCGCCTGCGCGAGCTGCGACAAGTCCAAGGTTTCAGCGGCTGGGACCGCGGGCTCGTCGGAGGCGCCCACCGGAAGCGGCGCCGCGATCGCTGCGGCCGACCCATGGGCCGGCTCGGCCCCACCGGCCGATTCGTCGAAGTCCAAGCTGGGTGAGAAGACCGGCGATGACCTGAGCAAGATCGATCCCTGGGGCAGCGGCAACACCGCCGCGCCCACGACCCTCGCCGCCAAGGTCGACGTCGCGTTGATCGCCCAGCCGGTCGCCGACAAGGTGTCGCTCAAGAGCCTCACGGGCGCCTCCAGTGCCGGCTTCAAGGTGACGTACAACCCGTCGGCCAACGCGACGCACGAGGAGTACCGCAAGCTGTTCGAACAGAATCACGTGTTCGAGGAGGTCGCGGAGGGGCTCAACCGGACCGTCCGGATCCCGATCTCGGTGGACATCAACACCGTCGACTGCAACACGATCAACGCGTTCTACGATCCGAGCAGCAAGCGGATCATCGTCTGCTACGAGCTGGTCTCGTACTTCCTCGGCGTGTTCAAGCCCACGGCAAAGAACGACACCGAGCTCGGCAACGCCGTGATCGGCGCGTTGATCTTCAGCTTCTTCCACGAGAGCGGACACGGCCTGATCGACATCCTCGACCTCGCCGCGGTCGGCCGCGAGGAAGACTCGGTGGATCAGCTCGCGACCCTGATCCTGATCGCCTCGGGTGACGAAGGCGTCTCGATGGCGCTGTCGGGCGCCTACTGGTTCCACCTTCAGTCCGAGGGTGGCCACAAGACACCGTTCTGGGACGAGCACGCCTTCGATGCCCAGCGCTTCTACAACATCCTGTGCCTCATCTACGGCTCCGATCCGAAGAAGTACGGCGAGTTCCTGACGTCCGGGAACCTGCCGCAGGACCGCGCCCAGCGCTGTCCCGGGGAGTACGCCAAGATCAAGCACGCCTGGGAGAAGCTGCTCGGTCCTCACCTCACGAATGGCGCGGCGCTCAACGTCGACTTCAAGCCGAGCGTCCCGGTTGCCGAGGCCCCGAAGTCCACCACCCAGGATCCGTGGGGTGGCTCGCCGACGCCCGTTGCGCCGACGCCCGAGCCCCCCGCCGAAGACGCGCCCCCGACGCACGCGATCACCTGCGAGGCCGTCGGCCAGAAGGCCGCCGAGCTGATCGGTGCGGAGGCCGAGCAACGCGCGAAGTCGATGTCCGAGGACGAGATCGCGGAGCTCAGAGCCAAGCTCGAGTCCGAGCTACCTGCCGCGATGGAGCAGATCCTCGCCGAGTGCGCCAAGGTTGACTGGTCGGATGCCTCGCGCAAGTGCGTGATCAACGCGCGCACGCTGGCGCAGGCGTCGAAGTGCAACTGACCGAGGTCGGTCGAGCTCGCAGCTACCAGATCACCTGCGCCTGAAGCTTGAACACGTCGCTGTCGGGCTCGGTCTCGAGCGGCACCTGGCCCGCGCGGAGATGGACCTTGTCGCCGTACGTGTAGTGCGAGTACATGAAGAACAGCTCGCCCCAGGTGTCGAGCGGGAACGTCACGCGCGGCGAGACCACGCGGAAGCTGTTCTCGGAGTCGTAGAGGTCGAGGACGACGCGGTCGTAGCGCAACGAGACGGCGAGCTGCTTGAGGACCTTGTACGACGGCTCGAGCCCCCACTTGAGGTAGAGCCGGCGGTCGCGATTGGCCAGCGGATCCATCTCGTCGACCTGTCTCGAGCGGACCCAGGTCGCCATGCCGAACGCGCGGACGCCGATCTTGTCGTTGACCTTCACCGGGACGTCAGTCGCGAGCGTGTACATCCGACCGGTGCCGTCCTCGCTCGCGTCGGTCCCGAGGAAGTTCTCGGTCAGGCCGCGACCACCGGTCGAGTGCATCACCTCGAGCGCCGGTGCGAGGTAGAGCACCTTCTTCATGTTGTAGAACGAGAACGCGAGGTAGGCGGTGCCGCGATCGCCGGGGAGCTTGTAACGCCCATCGAGCCCGGCGACCCACATCGTGCCGTCCTGGATCGGGCTGAGCTGACGTTGATCGCGCGTCCACGAGCGCAGGAGGTAGGCGCCAACCTCGACCCCGCGGACCGGATACGAGCCCGCGACGTGCGCGATCGGCGTCATCCCGAGGTTCTGCTGGAGCTCGGCCTGGTGGATGCCGATGCCCGCCTGGACCTTGCCATTGCCCGGGAGCTTGTACGCGACCTTGACGCCGCCCTGGTGGGTGCGACCGAACACGTAGGTGTCGTACGCCGGCAGGTAGCCGAAGCGATCCCAGAACACGCCGAGCTGTACCGAGAGGGGCTCGACATCGAGGAACTTCTCGGCGGTGACACTCGCCTGCGCGATCCCGAGCTGGTTCTCGAGCCGCGCGCTCGCGTAGTCCGAGTACAGCGACGCGAAGATGCCAAACTCGGCCTTGTAGTTGCCGCGCCGGGCCGAGAAGAACAGCTCGGACCAGTCGGGCTCGTAGAGCCGCGTGTAGGCGAAGCCGGACAGGAAGTAATCGTTGTCGACCAGGTACGGCTCGCGCTTGCCCTGCGCCGACAGCGGCATCCGCGCGTAGCCGTGAAGCTCGAACCGCACGTCCTTGACGTTGATCCCTGCATCGGTCGCGCCCGGCTTGGCGACCGTCCCCACGGTGTCGGACGAGCTGATCGACTCGACCGCCGCAGTGGACTTGTTCGTCGAGGGAACGGCAGTGGCCGGTGGCTTGCCGGGCGCGACCGGGATCGCGTTGGCGACGACCGGCTTGCCAGCGGGCTCCACCAGGGGCTTGGCCGCGTCGGCGTCGGAGTCGGCGTCGGCCGGGGCCGGGGCCCCTGCCCGCGCGACGCACTTCTGCTCGACCCAGGCGATGCACGGCGCCTCGGGATCGGCACCCGCGACGACCTTGGTTGGATGCTTCGGGTTGCCACCGGCGTGGGCGCCGACCGTCCACAACATGCTCGCGACGACCAGGCTCTTGCAGACCTTCATTTGCCACCTCCAAGCCTGCATGCAGGCAGCTCGCTTGCCGTGAGGAATCCGCTGTCGACCAGCAGCGACTTGACGTTCTCGGTCGTGACCACGACGACGCGCACCGCGACGACCGGAACCTCTCCACCTCCGAGCGAGACCTTGCCGTCTGACTTCGGGAGCTGATGATCGAGCACGGCCTTCGCGACGTCAGCCGCGGTCGTGGCGAGCGGCGCGATGTCCTTCAAGACCTCGATCGACTGCTTGCCCTGGCACACGAAGTTCACGTTCGCGGCGTCGGCGTCCGCGCCGGCGATGAACACGTGCTCGGCGCCGGCCGCGGTGACGGCCTGCACGGCCCCACGTGCCATGCCGGAGTTGTTCGCGAGGATCGCATCGAGCTTGCCGCCCGATCGCGTCAGCGCGTCCTCGACGGTGCGCAGCGCCTGCTCCGGGGACCACGAGCTGTGGTTCTGCTTCATCACGATCTCGATGTCTCCGCGCGCGATGTACGGCGCGAGCGTCTCCTCGTAGCCGCGCGTGATCTCCGTCGCGACCGAGTGACCGGACTGCCCCGAGAGCAGCACGTACTTGCCCTTGCCGCCGGTCGCGGCGATCGCGGCCTCGGCCTGGAGGACGCCGACCTTGTAGCTGTCGTGCGAGACGTAGTAGTCGAGGTCCTTCGACACGATCGCGCGGTCATAGGCGATGACCTTCGCGCCGCGCTCGTGCGCGAGCGTGACGTAGGCCGCGGCGGCCTTGCTGTCGGTCGGCTGGATCACGAGCACCTTGGCGCCGAGCGTGAGCGCATCCTCGACCTGCGCCATCTGCTTGGCGTTGTCGTTGTCGGCGGCGAACGTGACGGTCCGGAACCCGAGCTCCTTCGCGTGGGCCTCGAAGTACTTGAGGTCCTTCTGGTAGCGTTCCTCCTGCAGCGTCGAGAGCAGGAACGCGACCTCGGGTCGGTCCGCCTCCTTGGGAGCTGCCGCGAACGCGACCAGGCCGACCACGACGAGCGTGAATCCGGCGAGCAGGATGCCGAGCGTCCGGGTGCCGCGACCACTCTTGACGACCACGTCGATCAACACCGCGAGCAGCAGGATCATGCCGGTGAACATGAGCTGCCAGTTCGAGTCGATGCCGAGCAGGCTCATGCCGTTGGCGAGCGTCGCGAACACGAGCGTGCCGAGCACCGTTCCGACCACCGAGCCGCGACCGCCCGCGATCGACGTCCCGCCGATCACCACGGCCGTCACCGCATCGAGCTCGAGCATCGAACCCTGGTTACTGGCGGTGACGCCGTTGACGCGCGCCGCGGCGACAAGGCCTGCGAGGCCGGTCAGGACGCCCATGATCATGTAGACCGCGAGGGTGACGCGCTTGACCGAGATCCCCGACAGCCGCGCGGCCTCTGGATTGCCGCCGATCGCGAACAGATGCCGGCCAAACCGCGTGCGTTTCGTGAGGAACACGCCACCCAGCGCGACGGCACCGGCCACGAGCACGGGCACCGGCACGCCGCGGTCGCCAAAGACCGCGAGCAACAGGCCCGCGAGCAAGATCTGTCCCGCCATGCGGATCGCGACCGCGGTGGTGGTGAGCGGCTCGAGCCCGAATGCGCTGCGCCGGCGCGCCTCGCGGAACACGAGAAACAGGCCGAGCGCGAGGATGCCCACGATGATCGCCCACGTCGCTCCGACCGGCAGCGTGCCGTTGAGGAACGCGAAGTCGTCGTGCATCTGCAGGCCCGTCGCGTTGGAGGCGACGAGCGCCCCGCCGCGATACGCCTTGAACCCGGCGAGCGTGACGATGAAGGCCGGCACGCCAAGCCAGCCTGTCCAGTAGCCGTGCCACGCTCCGATCGCCGCGCCACACGCGAGCGCTGCGAGGATCGCCCACGGCGCCGACATCCCGAGCTTCACCTGGACCAGCGCGGCGACCACGCCGGTCAACGCGATGCCCGCACCGACGGACAGATCGATGCCGCGGATCAGGATCACCATCGTCATCCCGACCGAGACGATCAACAGCACCGAGTACTGCGAGAGCAGCGTCGCGATGTTGCCGCGGGTCAGCACGAGGGAGCGGGTCGCTGGCAGCGCGGCGAGGAGCGCCCACATGACCACGAGCACGCCGGCCATCGCCCACGTGTTGAGCTCGATGCGGCGGCCTGCCCGCGCGCGCGCGCCACCCGGATCTGCATTTCGTTCGAGCTTCACGACGCGACTCCTCGTTGATCCTGCTGAATGTGCGCCGCCGAG
>JAGSPR010000143.1 GCA_018262455.1 Deltaproteobacteria bacterium
GAGCCCGCCGCCGAGGAGCGCAACAACGAGCAAGATCACCAGGAGGAGCATCATGATCAAGCTCCCAGCTTCTTGCCGGCTTTGTCGCCGGCATGGGTGACCTTGTCGGTCGCGCGCTTGGTCACATCGACCACCTTGCCCGCCGCATCCTTCACCGCGTGGCCGGCTTTCTCGGCGAGCTCCTTTGCCTTGTCAGCGGCCTCATCGATGGTGTCTTTCAGGTTCTTCGTCATGGCGAGGTCAGGTGCAAACGGGTGTCCAAGCCCCCGATCGATCACTTGAGCGCGTCGTCGACGTCCTTCTCGAGCGTGTCGAACGTCGAGTTGACGTTGTGCTTGAAGTTGCTCCACACCGAGCTCGTTTGCGTCCCGATCTTGTCGAGCTCGGCCTTGAGCTGATCGCCACGCGCGCGGAGCGCGGCCGCGGTCTCCTGGGACTTGGCGTCGGCCTTGGCGGTGAGCTCGGTGATCCGCGCCTCGAGCTTGGCGTAGCGGTCCTTGGCCGTCGTCTGGAACGAGGTCCGTGCGGCAGCCAGCTCGGTCTCCGCCAGGTCCTTGACGTCCTCGGCCGCCTTCTTGACGCTCTCGGCCGCCTTGTCCCTCGGCTCCGTCTTCTTGCAACCGGCCCCGACGAGGAACGTGGCCGTGACGATCGAACACCACAAGATTTTGCGCATGCCGGACCCACCTGCAAGCGAAGGGCCCCACAGCCCAGCGTCGTGCAGCCACGAAGGGCTGATGCCATGCAGACCCGTCGCACTGTGTCACCGCACGTACGAGCCAGTGGACCGAGTACGACGTCGACGGAGTGTCGGTGTGATCGTTCACGGTCGACGCTGCGACCCTCAAGCGCCGGATTCCATCATCGGGCAGTGTCCCGTCGCCATCCGCGCCGCATGGCCACGAACCTGATCGCGCAGCGCCTGAAGGTCCGCCGGGTCTTTCGGTGAAAAGGTGATCCGCGCGCCGCCGTCCACATCGTCTACCCGAGCGGTGGACGCCACCATGATCATCATGCCGCCCGAGCCCATCATGCCGCCCGAGCCCATCATGCCGCCCGAGCCCATCATGCCGCCCGAGCCCATCATGCCGCCCGAGCCCATCATGCCGCCCGAGCCTCCCGCGCCCATGTGCTCGTGCATCGTGGCCATGGCGCGAACGCGCTTGCGAAGGTCTGAGACGTCGCCAGATGGGTTGGTGAACACGATGGCGATCCCATCAGGCGTGTCTGCACCCGAGACCTGCGCGCCCGGGACTCGCATCGGGCACATGTCGGCCATCGATCCAGCACTTGCGGTAGGCGCAATGGGTGCGCTCGGCGCGGTCTGTGGTCCCGACGAGCTCGAGCCACTGCAGGCGAACACTGCGAGGCTCACAAGCGTCGCGACACTCGCGAGCAGCGCCTTGGTCACTGTCGATCGATAGCTGTGCATGGAGGAGCTTCATGCAAACGGCGAACCCCCTCGCGCGATGAGCGGGCCAAGACCGTGGTCTCCGAAGCCTCGTCACACGGTGTGTACTTCGACGGCAGCCCGACCGATGGGCCGCTGGCACTGCCTCCTGTGCGTGGAAGTTCGTTCTAGTTGTGCTTCGGTTTTTCGTCGCGATCCATCCGCTTGGGCTCCTTGCGAACCTGCGGCGGTTGCTTGGGCTCCTTGCGAACCTGCGGCGGTTGCTTGGGCTCCTTGCGAACCTGCGGCGGTTGCTTGGGCTGTTGCTTGGACTGCTGGCGAACCTGTGGCGGTTGCTTGGACTCCTGGCGGACCCGCACCTGGGTTTCGCGCACAGCCGCATTGCTCTCGATCCTCTTCCGGTTGAGCTCCTCGATGGTCGGGCGGCGCTGCTGGGCACGCTGGATGGCCGCTCGAGACTCGGCTGGCGTCCATCTTCCCGCTGCACGTACATCGATCGCGGTCGGGCGCACGTTGATGTGATGCTCGCGGAGGACGGCCGCTGGCGGCCCCACCACGACGCGCGCTCCACCGACGTTGGCGTAGTGCTGGATCGGGCCGGAGCCGCGATGGAGCTCGGTTACCCGATGTGGCGGCTCGTAATAGCGCGAGACGTTCGCATCGAACAGGTGCGCCGCGCCGCAGAAGTGCCACGACTCGATCGGTGGCGCGTATCCGATCTGGATCGAGATGTCGGGCGCCAGAGGTGCCCACCCGAAGTAGTCGCCGAACTGTCGCCACTCGACCCATGACGGACCCCACACCGTGTCAGGACGCCAGACCCAGCGCCGGTAGGTGGGCGAATATGCCCAACGTCCATAATGGGAGGTTGCCCAGGCGAACGGCTCGATGGAGATCCACACGAATCCGATGTTCGTGTACTGCCAGTGCCCTTCTGTATACGGGACGAACCGCGGCAGGTCGGGGAGGAATACTAGCCCGAACCGAGGCTCGTCGACCCACACACCGTACGGAGACAGCTGATCGTAGAACACGTCCACAGACCCCACCGCCTCGCCCTCGAGGGATGTGTCGTAGCGGTCGACGTAGATCGGCGGTGGTTGAGCAACCGCAGTCGCCGGCGTGCCTACGAGGAGAAGAGACAGCACGAGCTGGCGACGGTTCATACCTTCGCTGGCAGCAAGTCACGCGCCAACAACGCGAGACGCCTTACCCGCAGCATACGCACGATCAACGACGCGCAGCCGATCGCCGCCGAAGGGTCCCCAGGAGACGACGGCCTGCGATCAGCGGCGCGAGCGCCAGTAGTAGCCCCCACCACCGAACAGCAGCATGAAGACCAGTACGACAACGACAATGGCTGTTAGCGACATGATCCCTCCTGAAGCGGGATCAAGCAATTCGCGGGCCGTCGCGGTGCTGCCCGTCGCTGGTGTCGGCCGCCGAGATCGACGCGCCCAAACCGCGATGCAGTCCGCGCAGAATGCGCAGCGAGATCGCACCAGGCGAAACCGCTGCGTGGTTCGCAATTCACGCGGAGATCGCACGTGTCGATACCGGGCACCGAGCGCGATTCGACATCAGTCCGGACAGGATCGGTCGTCTTGCCATCGAACTTCTCGTCGTCCTTCTCCGCATCGGTGCGCTCTGGAGGCGACGAGGACGCTCTACACTCTCACCACTCTCGATTGGATTCGATCCGCCAAACGTCTGAAACCGCGACGCTCTTGACGAGGACGCTCTACACTCTCACCACTCTCTCGAACGGCGGGGTGACTCCCGCGCCATCGTGTGCTTGGTAGCTCTCGGACCCGGCGCGCTGCCTCTCTCGATTCGAGCAGGTGGAGGACGATAGCTCGTTGAGCTGTCGCAACGTCGATCAGGTATCGCCAGCAGTGAGCGAGTTGGTCCTGGGCCGCAGGCGGTGCGCTCGTGATCGCGGGTTATTCGAATCGAGCGAGAGGTGCCCGGGGCCAGGGATCGGGGTTGACGCCCGCGTATTTGCTCGCGCACTTCAGGTGGAGCTCCGTCGCGTCGAGCACCCAGGGCTGCTCGGATCTCGCGTTGATTCCGAGCGCGAGAGCGAGCGTTCCCAGCTCGCTCTCGCGCAGGACGCGTGCGGTCACCACGAGCTCTGTTTGATCCACCATCGCACCGCAGGCGACGCCGCGACTGAACACGCGGATGGACTTGTCATGCTGCGTGATCACGAACGCGCGGCGCGTGTCGTCGCCGAGAACGGATTCGCGGACGCTGCCAGGCTGGACCCAGCCATGCACGCGAACCTCGCGGCCATCCCAGCGCTCGAGCTGGTCCGCGAGCTCGCCGACCCAGAGGTAGGGCGTCTCGCTCCGCATCGTCGTCGCGAAGATCACCGTGCTACCGGCGATCGTGAGCGCCGCGAGCGCGAGCTTCGCGAGCACGCGGTCGGGGACGTGCGCGCGTTCCATGAGCGAGCAACCAGCTGGCCGGGGAGGGGATTCCTGCGCTGGTGATCGGCGGCGAACGGCCCCTGGGCGCCGCCATGGTGCCGATGGCCGCGCTGGGGCTCCCCGTGGTACGGCCGGGGATCATGAAAGTGGTGAGAGTGTAGAGCGTCCCGAAAAAAGCCCGCCAGTTGCGCGAACTTGGCGGGCGGGGGATCGGGGAAAGTGGTGAGAGTGTAGAGCGTCCTTACCAGACGAGGCACTGCTTGGCGGGCAGCATCTTCTGGTTGAGCTTGCAGCGGAACGCCTTCGCGAACTCCGGGGTGGCCTGGAGGGCGCCGTTGACGCGCCACTTCGCGGGCGAGTGGACGTCGATGGTGGCGAGCATCTTCTCGAACTCGGGGCGCATCTTGGCGCACCACGCCTGACCAAAGCCGAGGAAGAACTGCTGATCCTCGGTGAAGCCATCGGCGACGACGGTGTCCGGAGCTGGCGCGCGAAGCTGGCGGAAGGCGGCGAGCGCGAGCTTGACGCCGCCGATGTCGGCGATGTTCTCGCCCACGGTGTTCGCGCCGTTGACCTTCGTCTTGTCGCCGACTTCGTACGCGCTGTACTGGTCGATGACGCACTGGGTGCGCGCCTTGAACTGCTTCTCGGTCGCGGGCAGCCACCAGTTGGTGAGGTTGCCGACGGCGTCGTACTGCGCGCCCTGATCGTCGAACCCGTGGGTGAGCTCGTGACCGACGACGACGCCCATCGCGCCGAGGTTCACCGGGATCGCGGCGTCGACGGTGTAGAACGGCGGCTGGAGGATGCCGGCGGGGAACACCATGTTGTTGAGCTGCGGGTTGTAGAACGCGTTGACGGTCGGTGCCGAAAGATCCCAGTCCTCGCGGTCGACCGGCTTGCCGATCTTCGCGAGCTGGCGCGCGCGGTCCGCCTTGCGACCGGCGAGCGCGTTGGCTCCCCAGTTCTTCGGATCGAGCTTGAAGCTGTAGGTCCGCCAGGCCTTCGGGTACCCGATCTGGTTGCTCATCGCCGCGAGCTTGCCCTTCGCCTTCACCTTGGTCTGGGGATCCATCCACGGCAGCGCGTCGAGGTTGGCGACCATCGCGGCACTGATCGCGGCGACGTAGCCTTCGGCGGCGCTCTTGCTCTGGCCCCCGAACCGATCGCGGACGAACAGCTGGCCGGTCAGATCGCCGAGCGCTCCGTCGGTGGCGCCGACACAGCGCTTCCATCGTGCCTGCATCTCGGGTTGGCCGGTGAGCGCGGAGTAGAACTTGAACTGAGTCTCTTCGAGCTTCTTGGTGAGAAACGGTGCGGCCTTGGAGCCGAGGTGGAAGCTGAGGTAGGCGCGCCAGGTCTCGGACTTGGTCGAGCCGAGCAGCTTGTCGAGGCCGGCGAGAAATTCCGGCGAGGTCACGTCGACGCCGTCGACCTTGTCCAGGCCGACGGTCTTCCAGTAAGTCGCCCAGTCAAAGCTCGGCATCGCCTTGGCGACGCCGGCCTTGTCGATCTTGTTGTACATGCCCTTGGGATCGCGGCGCGCGACCTTGTCCTTCGAGATCTTCGCGATCTCCGTCTCGAGGCCAACGATCGCGGCGGCCTCCTGCTTGGCGACCTCGGGCTTGCGGCCAAGCTCGGTCAACATCGAGGCGACGTAACCTTCATAGGCCGTGCGCAGGCCCTTCGATTGATCATCGCCGTTCAGGTAATAGTCGCGGTCGGGCAGCCCGAGCCCGCCCTGGTCGATCCCAGCGATCACGCTGCGTGCATCGGCGGAGTCCTGCGTCGGGTTCATCGCGAACAGCATGTTGAAGCCCGCGGCATGGAGCTGTGCGACCACGGCGGACAGCGACTTCACGTCCTTGACGTTGTCGATCCACGCGCGCATCGCCGAGATCGGCTTCACGCCCGCCTTCTCGATCGCCGCCTCGTTCATGCAGGAGCCGTAGTACGCGGCGAGCTGGTTCTCGATGGCGTCCGCTGGCTTCGCGCGCACCTTGTCGAGTACGCCGTGCAGGTACGCGAGGTTGCGGTCCTCGATGTCGACGAAGCTCCGCATCGCGGCCGGCTTGTCGGCCGGGATCTCGGTGGTGGCCGTCCAGCCACCGCACGCGAACTGGTAGAAGTCCTCGCAGGGATCGGCCTTGCGATCGAGCGCGCCCGGGTCGAGCCCGATCGAGGCGAGCGACGCATTGGTCACGGGCTTCGACGGGCCGGCGGGCGGCTCGGGATCGCGCGGTTCACCGGCGACCGCGTTGCCGTCTCCACCGCCCGGCGGCGTCGGCAGGTTCGTGGGCGTGGACTTGCCGCCGCCGCAGGCAGCGACGAGGAGGACGAACGAGAGAGCAGATCGCATGGCGATGCCGTACCACGGCGCCGCCGAATGGTCATCGATGACGGGCGTGTGTCGCGGTCGTCGCAGGCGTCGCAGACGCTAGTACCGCTCGAGGAAGCTGCGGAGAACTGGGAGCTGGCGGGCCAGGCTCGCGATGCACTGATCGCTCCGCTCGAGGCTGCGCGCGACCTCCGCCTGGGCACCGTCGATCTTCGCCGCACGTGGTGTGACGATCGTCGCGATCGCGGCGCGGCGCTCGGGATCGCAGAACGCTCCGGCCCCGCCGAGCGCACCCGCGGCGTCGTCGGCGCGCATGCCGGCGAGCAACTGGTCGAGGTGGGCCTTCACGAACGCGAGGCCGAGGTCACGGGTCTCGCGGTGCCCGAGCACGCCGTGCAGGATCTTGAGCGTGTCGCGGATGCTACGATGCCCCGGATGAGGCCTGGCGCGCTCGCATTGCTGTTGCTGCTGGTCTTGCCGCTTGGCTTCGCCAACCTCGCGAGCGCCGGCGCGCCGCGGGGGTACAAGTGTGGCGCGGGCAAGAAGCTCGCGGGCAAGGGCTGCGAGTGTCCTGCCGGCATGGTCGACGCGCGCGACAAGAAGCAGGCCGCGATCTGCATCCCCGAGCCCGCGCCGACGTCGTGCCTCGCAGCGCGCCCCGGCAACGAGGTGCTCAAGATCGATTCCACCCCGGATGCCGCGACGATCTACATCGGTGACAAGGCGTGCGGCAGCGTCGGGGTCACGCCGTGGACCGGCAAGCTCGCCGCTGGTCCGGTGAACATCATCCTCGAGCGGACGAGCTTCGAGCCGGTGGCGCGGACGATCACCGTGACGCCGAGGGCAACGCAGGAGCTGTTCGTCCCGCTCGTGCGCACCAACGTCGGCTCGCTCGACGTCCGCGGTGACGCTGACGCCAACGTGGTCGGTGCGAAGATCTTCGTCGATGGCAAACAGCTCGGCGTCGTGCCGATCGCGGTCCAGGTCGCCGGGGGGCGCCGCCAGATCGAGATCAAGCGAGACGGCTTCGACGTGTTCTCGCAGTGGGTCGAAGTCCAGGACTCGCAGACCATCGTGATCCTCCCGGTGCTGAAGGCCAGCGCGACCAAGCAGGGCAAGCTGATCATCGATGCCGACGTGACCGACGTCGAGGTGCTGGTCGACGAGGTGAAGCAGGTCGGGGCGGTGACGCCGCTGGTGCTCGTGGTCAACGAAGGCGCCCACACGGTCGAGGTCCGCAAGCCCGGCGCGACGGCGTGGCGGCAGACCGTCACCGTCGCGGCGAGCCGCCAGACGCTGGTGCGGGCCGAGCTCGCGCGCACGATGAAGAGTGATCGCGACAAGGCCACGGTGATCGTGTCGGCGACGGTCCCGGGCGCAGAGGTCTTCATCGACGGCACGACGGCCGGCAAGGTGCCGCAACAGCTGGCGATCGCGCCCGGTGAGCACTGGGTGATCGTCAAGCTCGCCGGTCACAAGAGCTTCGAGCAGAAGCTCCGGCTCGATCCCGGTCAGTCGTTCACGATCACCGCGAACCTCCGGCCGACCGCCGAGCTCCGCATCGTGTCGAGCCCGGTCGGCGCGGCGGTGTTCGTCGATCGCGTACGCGTCGGATCGACCCCGGTGTCGGTCGAGCTCGAGCTCGGCGAGCATGCGATCCTGCTCGATCGATCCGGCTACCAGCGGTATGAGAGCCACGTCACCCTCACCGGCCCGCCGCAGACGATCTCCGTCGTCCTGACCAAGTAGCGGGCTGGGCCTGGCCGGGCTGGGCCGGGCTGGGCCGGGCTGGGCCGGGCTGGGCCGGGCTGGGCCGGGCTGGGCCGGGCTGGCAGATGACGGCACCGGCTATCGCGGCGGGAGCGCCTTGCGTATGGTCACCGCGGTTGTCCGTGGAGGCCCTCTTGAACCGTCTCATCGCAGCAGTCCTTGTCTTGGTCCCCTCGGTCGCGCTGGCTCAGCCGGGCCAACCGTATCCATCCCCGCCCCCGGGTGGCGATCCCAGCCAGCCGCCACCCCCGGCACCGATCGCCCCGGCGCAGCCGCCCCCGCCGCCCGGCGGATACCCGCCGCCCCCGCCGCCCGTGGGCTATGCGCAGCCGCCGGTGGGCTATGCGCAGCCGCAGCCTGGCTATGTGTTCCAGCCGCCGTCGGCGTGGGACCTCCACAGGGGCGTCACGTTCGAGGCGAACCTCGGCGTTGGCTTCGCGCACTTCACGGACGACAACGGGTCGTTCAACACCGACACGGCGCTCGCAGGGGCGAACCTCGGCGTCGGCGGCTGGCTCAGCCCGCACCTCGCGATCACCGGACGGATCGCCGGCGTGAACATCTCGAAGAACAACTTCAACGTCGTCGACGGCAACCTGGTCGCCATCTTCGTCGGCCCCTCGCTGCAGTACTGGACCGACGAGCACCTGTGGTTCGGCGGCGGTGTTGGCCTGGCGTCGTTCCGCCTGGTCGGCGGCAGCTCGATCAACAATCAGGATCCCGGCACCGACGGCTTTGGCTTCGATCTCCGCGCCGGCTACTCGTTCGGGACGACCAAGAACACGTTCAACGTCTCGGTCGAGCTGACACCTGGCTTCTACAGCGAGAACGGCAGCAGCGGCACGGCGACCGGCTTGGCGCTGCTGGCCGGCTACCAGTACCTGTAAGTCCTCGCCAACGCAGGGCGATCAAGGGGGGGGAGCCCGCTTGCTGCGGGCCCTTTTTGCGTGCTAGATCCGCCCGTCCTCGATGAACGGGGAACTACGCACGACATCCGAGATCGCAGGCCGTGGCCCTCCGGGGTTTCCTGCGATCGCTGACGGTGTCGGTGGTTAACAACGGGTAAGGACTGACAAATGGAAACGATGGCAGAAGCAACGGCGCAGAACCCGATCAGCATGCGGGCCCTGCTCGAGGCCGGCGTGCACTTCGGGCACAACACCGGCCGCTGGAACCCGAAGATGAAGCAGTACATCTTCGGAGCCCGCAACGGCATCCACATCATCGACCTGCAGCACACGGTGAAGCTGTTCCGCCAGGCCTTCCAGGCCGTCGTGGACACCACCGCCAAGGGCGACACGATCCTGTTCGTCGGCACCAAGAAGCAGGCGCAGGACGTGATCGTCGAGGAGGCAGGGCGCTCGGGTCAGCACTACGTGACGCAGCGCTGGCTCGGCGGCACCCTCACCAACTTCAAGACGGTGAAGGGCTCGCTCGATCGCCTGCGTGGCCTCGAGAAGATGGAAGAGGACGGCACGCTGTTCGCGCTCACCAAGCGCGAGCAGGTGATGATCCGTCGCGACCGCGACAAGCTCCTCAAGTCGCTCGGCGGCATCAAGCAGATGACCAAGCTGCCCGGCATGATGTTCGTGATCGATCCTCACAAGGAGCACATCGCGGTCGACGAGGCGCGCAAGCTCGAGATCCCGGTCGTCGCGATCACCGACACCAACTGCAACCCGGACCAGATCGACTTCGTGATCCCGGGCAACGACGACGCGATCCGCGCGATCAAGCTGTTCGCGGCACGCATCGCCGACGCCGCGATCCTCGGCAACAAGGTCTACAAGGAGAACGCGCGGACGCGGGGTGCCAAGGAGCAGGAGGACGTGGGCGAGCGGATCATCCACGTGTCGTCGGGTGGTGATGGCCCGCGCGTCGAGATGTCGACGGGTGGCAGCATGTTCAACCCCGAGGCCTCGGCCTCGCCCGACGCGGAGAAGTGAGATGGCGGAAGTTACTGCGACCCTGATCAAGGATCTGCGCGAGCGCACCGGCGCTGGCATGGCGGACTGCAAGAAGGCGCTCGTCGAGACCACCGGCGACATGGACAAGGCGATCGACTACCTGCGCGCCAAGGGACTCTCGAAGGCGGCCAAGAAGGCCGGCCGAGAGGCGACCGAGGGTTCGGTGGTGTCGTACATCCACGCCAACGGCAAGATCGGCGTGCTCGTCGAGATCAACTGCGAGACCGACTTCGTCGCGCGCAACGAGGACTTCCAGGGCTTCGGGCGCTCGGTCGCGATGCAGATCGCGGCGATGAACCCGCAGTTCGTCCGCAAGGACGAGGTGTCCGACGAGGTCGTCGCGCGCGAGCGCGAGGTGCTCATGGCGAAGGCCAAGGAGAGCGGCAAGCCCGAGCCCGTGGTCCAGAAGATGGTCGAAGGTCAGATCTCCAAGTGGATGAAGGAGATCTGTCTGCTCGATCAGCCGTTCGTGAAGGATCCGGACAAGACGATCGACCAGATCCAGCAGGAGCTGATCGCCAAGATCGGCGAGAACATCAAGATCCGCCGGTTCGCTCGGTTCGAGCTCGGCGAGGGCCTCGACAAGGCGAAGAAGGACGACTTCGCGACCGAGGTCGCCAAGCAGGCCGGGCTCGCCTGAGCCCGAGTCAGTCGAGTTGCCACGGCAACTCGACTGGCCATGCGGAGCCAGGCGGAATCGGTCCTAACCGACCGAAACGCGTGCGGCGCCTCCGGGCACTGATGGTGCAGCGCGCGCGCCTACATGCGCGCGTTACTCGCTCCGGTTCTCTTCGTGTCGTTGGTGGGCGGTTGCACTGCGACGGGCTCCTCGGACGAGGATGGTCCGGCTGACATCATCAACGGTGATGACGAGAAGGCCGACGGTGCCACCGGCATCGAGGTCCTGGCCCGGCTGCATCCCGGCACGATCGACGGGGCGCTGACCACCGCGACGCCGCGGTCGGGCTACGTGTTCTTCGCGGCCGAAGGCGCCAAGGTGACCGTCGAGGTCACGCGCTCGGGATCGCAGACCGGCCTCGACACCCTGGTGAAGGTCTACGGGCCGCGGCTGTCCGATGGCAGCTACCCCAAGACCCTCGCGTCCGATGACGACGCGGGCTACGGCAAGCTCTCCAAGATCAAGGACCTCACGATCTCGATCCCCGGGTTCTACCTCGTCGAGGTCACCAATGGCCCGAACGCCACGCCCGCGGTGAACGCCAAGGCGCGGCTCAAGCTGTCGTGTGACGGCGTCTGCGAGTCCGACCTGCCGATCGCGCCGATGGGGCAGGACCTCAAGTACTTCCAGCGCGCCGCCGAGCGCAAGGCTGCGTCGCTGCAGGTCTACGCGCTGGCGACCCAGAAGCTCGAGGCCAAGGCCGCGGGCGTGACCGGGCCGTGGGGTGTCGTGCTCGACGTCGACGAGACCACGCTCGACAACAGCGCCTACCAGAAGTCGCGCGGCGACCTCGGGCTCGGGTTCTCGCCGAACAGCTGGGCGGCGTGGGTCGAGGCGAAGGCCGCGATCCCGGTCCCCGGCGCGCTCGCGTTCACCCAGAAGGTGAAGCAGCTCGGCGGCAAGGTCGTGTTCGTGTCGAACCGTCAGCTCGTGGCCGAGTGCGCGCCGACCGAGGCGAACCTCGTGGCGAAGGGCTTCGCGTACGACGAGATCCTGTGCCGCAACGGACCGTCGGACAAGAACCTGCGGTTCGACGCGGTGACGGCGGGCACGGCGCCGTCGACCCTGCCCGCGCTGAACGTGCTGATGTACGTGGGCGACAACATCCAGGATTTCCCGCTGCTCACGCAGGACGTCCGCAAGCAGCCCGACGCGGCGTTCGGCAAGTTCGGCGACTCGTTCTTCGTGCTCCCGAACCCGATGTACGGCAGCTGGGAGAAGAACCTCGACTGATTCGCTCCGCGACTGCGCGTGACGCTGCCACCGCGGGTGGGGTATGCCTTCGGCTCGCCGAGGTTCCCCATGTCCAACGAGAAGATCACGTCGACGCGCGCCGCCAATTACTCCGAGTGGTACCAGCAGGTCATCAAGGTCGCCGAGCTCGCCGAGAGCTCGGACGTCCGCGGCTGCATGGTCATCAAGCCGTGGGGCTACGCGCTGTGGGAGAACGTCCAGCGCGTGCTCGACGGCATGTTCAAGGCGACCGGGCACGTCAACGCGTACTTCCCGCTGTTCATCCCGGTGTCGTACCTCGAGAAGGAGGCCGCGCACGTCGAGGGCTTCGCGAAGGAGTGCGCGGTGGTCACGCACCATCGCCTCGAGCTGCGCGACGGCAAGCTGGTACCGACCGGTCTGCTCGAGGAGCCGCTCGTGGTCCGGCCGACGTCGGAGACGATCATCGGCGCGAGCTTCGCGAAGTGGGTCCAGAGCTATCGTGATCTGCCGCTGCTCATCAACCAGTGGGCGAACGTCGTGCGCTGGGAGATGCGCCCGCGCCTGTTCCTGCGCACCGCGGAGTTCTTGTGGCAGGAAGGCCACACCGCCCACGCCACGGCCGCGGAGGCGGTCGAGGAGACCATGAAGATGCTCGGCGTCTACGCCGAGTTCGCCGAGCAATGGATGGCGATGCCGGTGATCCAGGGCGAGAAGACGGCGGGCGAGCGGTTCCCCGGCGCGGTGCAGACGTACTGCATCGAGGCGATGATGCAGGACCACAAGGCCCTGCAGGCCGGGACCTCGCACTTCCTCGGCCAGAACTTCGCGAAGGCCTCGGGGATCCAGTTCACCGACGACAAGAACGTGCTGTCGCACGCATGGACCACGTCGTGGGGCGTGTCGACGCGGCTGATCGGCGGCATGATCATGACCCACGCCGACGACGACGGCATGGTGTGCCCGCCCAGGCTCGCGGCCTCGCAGGTCGTGATCCTGCCGGTGATCCGCAAGCCCGAGGATCGCCCGCGCGTGCTCGAGTGGTGCCGCGCGCTCCAGCAGGAGCTGCGTGCCCAGACCTACGCCGGCACGCCGGTGCGCGTCGAGCTCGACGACCGCGACATCAACGGCGGCGAGAAGAAGTGGCAGTGGATCAAGAAGGGCGTGCCGGTCTGGCTCGAGGTCGGCCCGCGCGACATCGATGGCGACTCGGCGTTCGTCGGCCGCCGCGACAAGGTCAAGGACAAGTCGGTCGGCACCAAGCGTCCGGACCTCGTGGCCGGCATCGCGGCGACGCTGCAGGACATCCAGGACACGCTCCATGCCCGCGCGCTCGCGTACCGCACCGAGCACACGAAGATCATCGACTCGAAGGCCGAGTTCTACGCGTACTTCGCCGAGCCCGCGAAGAAGGACGCCAACGATCCGACGCCGATCCACGGCGGGTTCGCGATGGCGCACTTCAACGGCGATCCGAAGCTCGAGGAGACGATCAAGGACGAGCTCGGCGTGACGGTGCGCTGCATCCCGCTCGCGCCGGGCGAGCCGGGCACGTGCCCGTTCACCGGCCAGCCGAGCGCCAAGCGCGTCGTGTGGGCCAAGTCGTACTAGGGGTCAGTCGACGTGGCACGATGCCGGGGATGGAACAGTTGAGCTGCCCCGGCTGTGGCAAGGCAACGCTCGTGCAGGCGGGCTTCACCGAGCGCTGCCCCGCGTGTGACGGTGCTTGGGTCCATGAGGACGCGCTCGTCGGCATGCTGCAGGAGCGCACGTCGACCCTGGTGGTGCTGCCATGGCAGCCGCGGCCCGGGGATCAGGCGCGGAGCTGTGCGGTCTGCCAGCAGCCGATGCAGACCGTCAACCTGGGGACGGTCGCGCTCGATCGCTGCGCCGCACACGGCGTGTGGTTCGACGCCCACGAGCTCAAGACGCTGTTGCACGAGTCCAAGCAGTTCAAGGCCGAGACCAAGCCGCACGAGCACCACGGCCTGCTGGGCGCGCTCGCGAAGCTGTTCGGCGGCTGATCCTCGATCGGCGCCGCGTGCGGCGGGGTGCGCTGGCCCGAATTTTCCCGCACCACCCCGAGCGGACGGGAGCTATCTTCCTTGGTGCGCCCTGTTCGCGCACGACCTTCGACGACCGGCCCATGCCCCGGTCGCGCGATGAAGGCAAAGGGGAGGCTTCTCCTCGAGCAGATCCAGATCTCTTCCCTCGCAACGCGAGGTGATGCATGGGGTCGCCCGCGGTGCCGAGAGGAAGCGACGATGACCGTCAAACGTGATCTGAAGCGCCGGGTTCGCGATCGACAGCAGCGGACCGGCGAGAGCTACACCACCGCGCGTCGCCACGTGCTGGCCGATCGCCCGAACCCGAGTCCGAGCCCGAGCGCGATCCCGGTCGACGAGGTGATCGATGTGTCGGAGCTGGCGGCCGCGATCGGGCTGCGCTGCAAGGTCCTGGTGTTTCCGGCCGTGGCCGAACGCGCGGAGCCCACGGTCGTGCTGACCGCGGTGCGCGACGCGCTGATCGCGACCACGGGCGATCCCGCGACGGAGCGGCTGCGACGCCTGGCCTTGCGAGGCGAGGTCTCGCGAGCCCCTGATCGGTGGTCTCACGATCGCAACGGCCCTCGATTCATCGAGCGCGTGCGCGCCGGGCTCGGCGGCATGAGCGACGACGGCCGCACGCTCGCGATCCACGTCGCGGGCCGCGCCGGGATCGTGCCGATCCTGTGCACCCCTTGGCGCCGCGATCCGACCCTCATGCTGATGACGATCGACGATTGGCTGAGGCCGCGATTCGAGCTCGAGCTGCTAGCGCAGCCTGGCTCTCCAGCGCTCGGGGCCGGATCGGCGCTGTGCGTGATCTTGAATGGCCAACGCTATCCGATCACCAAGGAGCCGTTCGTCATCGGGCGCAACCCGGCCGCGGATCTCGTGATCGACGACCGCACCATCGCGGTCGCGCACGCCGCGGTGCTCCACCGCAACGGGGTGTTCTTCCTCAAGGACCTCGGCTCGCCCACCGGCCTCACCTACCGAGGCATGCGGATCGACAACAAGCGGATCGACGAAGGTGACGTGTTCCACCTCGCCACCGAGCAGATCGACGAAGCTGACGTGCTCCATCTCGCCACCTACGAGCTCCGCTTCACGTACACCACGACCGACACCTGATCAGACCTCGAGCCGCGCGAGCGCGCTCCGGATCGGCGACGGAATCGCGATCGGCGTGCGCGTCGCGCGATCGACGAAGACGTGGACGACGTGCCCGTGCGCCGCGGCGCGCTCGCCGTGGTCGTCGAAGATCCCGATCCCGTAGGTCACCGCGCGGTTGCCGAGCCGGTCGACGCGGACGCCGGCGCGCAGGCTCGCCGGGTAGGCGAGGGGGGCGTGGTACTCGCAGCGGGACTCGACGACCAGCGCGATCACCTCGGCATGGGCGATGTCGAGGCCGCCCTCGCGGATCAGGAACAAGTTGATCGCGGTGTCGAAGTAGCTGTAGTACGCGACGTTGTTGAGGTGACCGTAGATGTCGTTGTCGTTCCACCGCGTCGTGATCGGCGTGAACCAGGGATAGGCGGCGGTCGCGGGCGGGTCGCTCGGCATCGGATCACCAGTAGCGCAGCGCGCGCTCGAACAGGGAGGTCAGCAGGGCAGGTGT
>JAGSPR010000421.1 GCA_018262455.1 Deltaproteobacteria bacterium
TGGCGTCTACGGCAGACCCGGCGGCACGTCTGGCGGCATGCACGGCAGGCCCGGCGGTGGCGGCGCGCCTCGCGGTGGCGGCGCACCTCGCGGCGGCGCACCTCGCGGCGGTGGCGGGCGACGGTAGCCGAAGTCTCCCGTGCGGCCGCCGGCCGTCGTCTCAGCTGACCTTCAGGACGTGCATGGCGTGACCATCCAGTGCCACGTAGAGCCCGTCGGACGCGATCTGGTTTCCATCGCGCTTGAAGCGCTGACCGGAGAACAGATCGTCGAAGACGACCGCTCGATTGCGGAGCTCGGGCCACGACAGCTGCACCCGGCCGTCGGCGCGCGCATCGCTGAGGTTGACGACGACGAGGTGGCTTTGCGCTGGCTCCGTCCACGTCCACGCCAGCAGGCGATCCGCGCTCGTGTTGTCGGGCCATCCCCAGATCGGGACGAGCGACCACGCCCCGCGGCGCATGCCGCCGGCCATCACGGCCAGCAAGCGTTCGACGAAACCTCGGAGCTGCAGGTCGGGTTCCTCGACGGGCCGACGGCCGAGCGTGACGGGGATGCGGACGCGGCGGCCCTCTGCTTCGCCTTCGTGCAGGAGCGCGACGCCGGGCAACGTGAACATCGCGGCGAGCGCGGCGCGATGAGCTGCCGGTCCGAGCACCGACGCGGCTCTCGGCTCGTCGTGGTTCTCCACGAACCGGATCGTGCGGTGCTGGTAGCTCAGATCTGCGCCGAGATGCGCGCGCACCGCGCCGACGTCGATCGCGCCGCCATGCACCACGCGATCGTAGAGGCGCTTGTCGTAGCAGGCATCGAAGCCCTGCTCGAGCAGCGTCGGCTCGAGGTCCCAATAGGCCTCCGCCCAAAACACGAAGTCCGGACGGGCCGCCTTCGTCGCGCCGATGATCCGCGGCCAGTAGCCGCGACCACCATCGGGGTGCGGACCTCCACTGGCGCGATTCCCCCAGGTGCGCGCGAACACGTCGTCGAGCACCAGCATGGCCATGTCGCAGCGCACGCCATCGCATCGCCGCGTCAGGCCGACGACGAGATCGACCATCGCGGCGCGAAGCCCGACGTGGGACGCATCGAGCTGCAGCACCTCGGGCCATGCTGGGAAGTACGGATCGCGCCCGCACGCCAGCACGCGATCACCGACCTTGATGAAGGCGTGTGGCTCGCGCTCGAGATCGGCCTGCGTGCCTTGTACGAAGAACTCGGGATGCTCGCGAACCCATCGATGATCGGGTGCCATGTGGTTCGGCACGAGATCGAGCACGAGGCGCACGCCCCGGCGCGCCAGCGCGGCGCGCGCGGTCTTGAGTCCGGACTCCCCGCCGAGCTTGCGATCGACGACATAGTCGCGGATGCAGTAGGCCGAGCCCACGACGTCGGCATCGGTGAGGTCGGGGAGCGCGGCGAGGTTTGCGGCGCGCATCGACGGATTTGCGCGAGCGATCTGCGCGCCGATCGGGCTGCGCTCCCACACCCCCATGAGCCACACGGCGTCGACGCCCGGTCGAGCGACGTCGTCCCAGACCTCGTCGGGGACGTCGGCCAGCGTGATCGGACGTCGATATTTCTTCCCGAGCTCGGCCAACCAGATCCACGTGAAGATCTCGTGGACGACGGGATTGGCCGGCCATTCCCTCACGGGCCACCTCCCGCTGCCTTCTTGCGAGACGGCGCGATCGGTTGCCGATAGGGCAGTGCGAGACGAATGGAGCCCTCGCGGTTCAGCGTCGCGGTGTCGACGCTACCGAATATCTGGATCAACCGCGCGACGATGCCCGTCCAGCCAGTCTGGTGAGACGCGCCGAGGCCGGCACCGTTGTCGCCGTGGAAGTACTCGTAGAACAAGATGAGGTCGCGCCAGTGCTCGTCGGTCTGGAAGATCTCGGTGCCACCGTAGACCGGTCGGCGTCCGTGCTCGTCGCGTGTGAACGTGCTGATCAAACGATCCCCGATCTCCTTGGCCACTTCGAACAGCGTCATCTGGTGACCCGATCCGGTGGGACATTCGATGGTGAACGCGTCGCCGTAGTACTCGTACTGCTGCATCAGCCCTCGGATGATGAGCAGATTGATCGGGAACCAGACGGGGCCTCGCCAGTTGGAGTTGCCTCCGAACATGCCGGTGCTCGACTCGGCCGGCTCGTACTGCACCTTGTACTCCGTATCGCCGACGAAGAACGAGTACGGATGGTCGAGGTGCCAGCGCGAGATCGACCGGATCCCGTGCGGTCCGAGGAAGCGAGACTCGTCGAGCATGCGGGTGAGGATGCGGCGGAGCTTGTCCTCGTTGACCAGCGAGAGGATGCGACGGCCGTTGACGCCCGGCTTCAGCGGGTCGGCGACGTTCGCGAGCAGGTCGCGATTGCGCTCGAGATGTGCCACCACGGCGGCTCGCACCTTCGGGAACTTCGCGAGCACGCCGTCCTCGAACACGGTCGTCGCGCACAGCGGCAACAAGCCGACGAGCGAGCGCACCGCGAGGCGAATGCCATGCCCATCGGGCAGGCGCAGGACGTCGTAGAAGAAGCCGTCCTCGGCATCCCACAGCTTGTCGGGACGCTCGTCGACCGGATCGACCGCTGCGGCGATCGAGAAGAAGCGCTGGATGAACTGCAACACGAAGCCCTCGTAGGACGGATCGCGCTCGGCGAGCAGCAGCGCCAGACCGAGCATGTTCTGGCTGAACACGGCCATCCACGCGGTGCCGTCGGCCTGTTCGAGCTTGCCGCCCGTCGGTAGCGTCGCGCTGCGATCGAAGACGCCGATGTTGTCGAGGCCCAAGAACCCGCCCTCGAACACGTTGCGTCCGGTCGGGTCCTTGCGGTTCACCCACCACGTGAAGTTCGTCAGCAGCTTCGCGAACGCCTCCTTCAGGAACGTCAGGTCCTGCGCTTCGCCATCCATCGCGAACTGGACGCGCTGGATCATCAGCGTGGCGAACGCGTGCACCGGTGGGTTTACGTCGCCGAAGTTCCATTCGTAGGCGGGGATCTGCCCCGTCGGGTGCAGGTAGCGCGGCGACAGCATCAGCTCGAGCTGGTCCCTGGCGAAGTCCGGATCGACCATCATCAGCGGGACGGTGTGGAATGCCAGATCCCACGCCGCGTACCACGGGTACTCCCATTTATCCGGCATCGAGATCACGTCGCCGTTGACCATGTGGAACCACGCTTCGTTGCGGGTCCCGTGTTTGGAGGGTGCGCGCAACGGGTGGGCACCGCGCTCGCGAAGCCAGGTGTCGAGATCGAAGTAGTAGTACTGCTTGGACCACAACATGCCCGCGAGCGCCTGGCGCATGACCGCCTTGCGGTCGGCATCGACCGACGGCGGTGTGATCGCGTCGTAGAACTCGTCTGCCTCGGTGCGCCGGGTGGCGATCACCGCGTCGAACCCGGCGAACGGTTTCGGGATCTCCCGCAGCGGCGTCGACGACAGCCTCACGCGGTAGGTCACGCTGCCGCGCGCAGGCACGACGAACCGCACGTGCGCCGCGGCCTTCGTGCCTTCGCCGGCGGGGTTGACCGCGTCCGCGCGGCCACCGACGACGCGCTCGTTGATCCCGTCCTTCACGTAGCGCGTCGCGTTCTGACTACCCCACAGCCGCGCGGCGTTGGTCTCGTTGTCGCAGAACAACAGCTCCCCGCCGCTCTCTGCGTGCAGGTACATCTGCGGCAAGCTGTGGTGCTCGGTGCGAATGATCGGATGGTCGCCCGCGACGGTCGCGAGACGCGGACGCGGGTCGTTGGGTGTCCACGACCACGTGTTGCGGAACCACAGGGTCGGCAACAGATGGATCGGCGCGGGTTCGGGGCCGCGGTTGTGCACGGTGATGCGGCACAGCAGATCGTCGGGACTGGCCTTGGCGTACTCGACCACCACGTCGAAGTAGCGGTTGTCGGCGAACGCCCCGGTGTCGATCAGCTCGTACTCCATCTCGCGGCGCGAGCGCCGGCCGTTGGTTTGGATCAGGTCGTTGTACGGGAAGGCCGCGTGCGGATACTTGTAGAGCCAACGCTGGTAGGCGTGGGTCGGCACGTTGTCGACGTAGAAGTAGTACTCCTTGACGTCCTCGCCGTGATTGCCCTCGGAGTTGGTGAGTCCGAACAAGCGCTCCTTCAAGATCGGATCGCGCTCGTTCCAGAGCGCGAGCGCGAGACACAGGCGCTGCTTGTCGTCGGAGACGCCGGCGAGGCCGTCCTCGCCCCACCGATAGGCACGCGAACGAGCTTGGTCGTGACTGAAGTACGACCAGGCCTCTCCGTTGTCGCTGTAGTCCTCGCGTACGGTGCCCCACTGGCGTTCGCTCAGATACGGGCCCCAGGTCCGCCATCCGATGCCGGACCGCACCTCGCGTAGTCGTCTCTCCTCCGCGGTCAACTCCATCATCAGATCACCTCCGAGCCGGGGTGGCTCATCGACACAACGGGGCGCACCCGACGCAAGCCACGTGCCTTGGGTTTCGACGGCTGCTCGTCCGTTCGGCACGCCCGTCATAGCGGTCGTCGCACGACGTCGGGCGCCGCAGCACGTCGACACGGCACGCAGCACGATGCCGCGCTTCGTCGCCGGCGTAACGGTGCTCGACCATGGCCGTTTGCTCGTACGTAGTCCGCTGTAGTGCCACGCGGCCACAGTGAGCGATCTGGATGTGGCGACAACGCGCGTTCGCGAATCGGGTGCGCGAGGCACTCGTTCGACGTGCGCGATCGAACGAGCACCGCATCGGTTGGTGTCTCGCTTGCACTGGCGGCGGCGGGTCGATACGCGAGGAGCCGCGAAGGCAAACCGGAGAATCCCGATGGCCACCGTCGAAACACATCCTTCCCCATCGATCTCTGTGCTGCTGGCCGACGTCGACGGCACGGTCGTCACGAAAGACAAGGTGATCACCGAGCGCGCGCTCGAGGCCGTCCAGCACCTGCGCGAGCAGGGGGTCATCTTCACGGTGACCAGCGGTCGTCCGCCGCGCGGCATGCGCATGCTCGTGGAGCCGCTCGGGTTGACGATGCCGATGGCGGCCTTCAACGGCGGCGTCATCGTTCTCCCCGATCTCTCCGTACTCGACGAGCGGACGGTGCCCGATTACCTGCTGCCCGGCATCGTCGAGACGATGGAGTCTCACGGTCTCGACGTCTGGCTCTACAGCGCCACCGAGTGGTACGTCCGCAATCGCAGGGCGCCTCGCGTGGACCGCGAGGCTTCGACGGTTCAGTTCGAGCCCACGGTCGTCCCGTCCTTCGACAAGGTGCTCACCGGAATCGTGAAGGTCGTCGGCGTGAGCGAGGACCACGCGCGCGTCGCGGCTTGCGAGGCGCTGCTCCAGGAGGAGTGGGGGACGCTGGTCTCGGCTGCGCGTTCGCAGCCGCACTACCTCGACGTGACGCATCCCACCGCCAACAAAGGGACGGTGATCGAGCGGCTCTCGCGGTACCTGAAGGTCCCGCTCGATCACATCGCCACCATCGGCGACCAAGCGAACGACGTACTGATGTTCGAACGCAGCGGCCTTAGCATCGCGATGGGTAACGCGAGCGAGATCGTGCTGCGCCAGGCGAACGTCGTCACGACGTCGTTCGCCGACGAGGGCTTCGCCAATGCGGTCGAGACGTACGTCATCCCGCACGCCGAGCCTGCGACCAACGCGGCGACGAAG
>JAGSPR010000144.1 GCA_018262455.1 Deltaproteobacteria bacterium
GAGCCGCGGGGTGCGCCCGCGTGCGGGGCCAGCCGCGCGTCGTCGTGCCAGCACCGCGCCCCGCGATCTATGCGCTACAGGCTCCTACAGGCTCCTAGTTGAGATCGGCGCGGCGGGTGCGCCACTCGACGAACAGCGCGGCAAACCGCGGATCGCTCTGCAGCGGCGCGAGATCGTTGTCGGTCTCCATCTTCTCGGTGTGCTCGTACTCGTGCTCGATCGCCTTGGCGACCTGCTCGAGAGCGCGATCGATCTGACCGACCGCAGCATACGCACACGCGGCCGAATGAAAGATGTACGGGTTCTCGGGGCCGAACGGCTGACCGCCATCCGCCAGCTCGACGGCGAGCCGGTAGTCACCGAGCGCATGGGCGTGGATACAGGCGTTGTTCCAGGCCATCACGAGCGCGGTACGGGCTTCGCCTGCGTCTGCCGCCGGGGCGGGTAGCGCGAGGACCTTGCGGAGGATCGCGAGCGCCTGCGGCCGCTCGACCGCGAAGCTCGCGTTGTAGAGAAACGGGACGAGCGCGCCGTGGTTGGGCAGGCGCTCCAGCACGGCAGCGAGATACGCCGGCGCATGGCGCGCGATCGAGCCGACGAGCTCCGCGAGCTCCTCGGGATCGGTCGCCGAAAGCGTCTGATCGTCGAGCAGCTCGAGCGCACCGTCGAGCTCGCCCGGTGCGTGCTCGGAGATCTCCCCGACCACGAGCAACCGGACATCGCGGCTCGGCGCCTCACGGGCGAGCGCGATGGCATCGCCGAGCCGGCGCTGGCGGACCAGCACGATCGCCAGGTAGCCCGTCGCGTCCGAGGCGGGGTCGAACGACAGGGCCCGGCGGAGCAGGCGCTCGGCCACCAGCGACGTCGCCGGGTCGTCCGGGTCATGGTCGAGTGCCACCTCGATCAGCATGCCGGCGAGCTCGCGCTTGCTCCAGGCGCTCTGGGCGACCGCCCAGGACAGCGCGGCCTCCTCGCCGTGGCGGGCAAATCGTTCGGCGAACGGATTGCCCGCGAGGATGAACGGCTCGCCGCCGGCCTCGCCCGAGGCCCGTGCCTTGACCGCATCGTCGATGACGTCGAACCGCGCCCACATGATCGGCAGGACGTCGTTGATCCTCGCGACGATCCACAGCAGGAAGTGCACCTGATCCGAGGAGGTCGCGGGGACGGCGAACCGCTCCACCCACATCAGCGCCGAATGATGCCGGCGATCGTGCACCACGTCCGCGCGCTGGAACGCCTCGAACTCCTCGGCGCGTTCGTCCTGGTAGACCGAGAGCCAGAGCGCGAAGAACGCGTTGATCACGGACTCCTCGCCTGGCAGTGGCGTGCCGGCGAGCTTCACCGAAACCCCGAATCGCTCCCAATCGTAGTCGTCGATGATCTCTGGATAGCGCTCGATCGGAAACGCGACCGAGTGCTCCAGTGGGGGCGGGCCGTTGCGCCAGTGGCTCTCGATCATCCCGCCCAGGTCGAGCTCGTCGTCGCCGGCATCGCCCTCGTCGTCGTCCTCGTCCTCGTCGTCGTCCTCCTCCTCCGGCTCGGGGATGTCGGGCGCGTCAGGAGCGGAGTACAGCACCTCGGCGGGCTCGTCGAACACCGCATCGACGACCTCCGGCGGGCCTGCGGGCGAGGCCTCGGCCGCTTCGTCATCCTGATCATCGGGCTCGATGAGGGCGAGCTCGAGCCAGGCCACGCCATCGATCCCGGTCTCGACCTTGATGCACCAGATCGCCTCGAGGTCGTAGGTCGCCGCGACCAGCTCGAGAGCGGCACGCTGCTTCTCGAGCTCGGCCGGTGTCGGCGGCAACCACGGCGCGGCGAGCCACTGGCGGTCCGGCTCGATCTCGGCTTCATCGCGATCGGCCGAATCGTCGGATTCGTCCTCGGTCACGCCGGCGGCACCGAGCACCTCCCACAACGCGCGCTGGGCGGCGTGATCGAGGGGACGTGCACTGCGCGCGATGACGATCCCGCGTGCCAGGTCGTTGCGCCGCGGCTCGAGGCCGGTGAGCTCCACTGATCTCAGCGTACCTCAGGTCGAGCGACCAGGTTCGATCAGCACTCGATGATGTTGACCGCGAGGCCGCCGCGCGCGGTCTCCTTGTACTTGCTGCTCATGTCTGCGCCTGTGCGCCACATCGTCTTGATCACCTTGTCGAGCGAGACCTTGTGGGTGCCATCGCCCTGCAGCGCGAGCCGAGCGGCATTGATGGCCTTGACCGCGCCCATCGCGTTGCGCTCGATACACGGGACCTGGACGAGGCCACCGATCGGGTCGCAGGTCAACCCAAGGTTGTGCTCCATCCCGATCTCGGCGGCGTTCTCGACCTGGGCAGGCGTGCCGCCCATCACCTCGGCGAGCGCGCCGGCCGCCATCGAGCACGCGACCCCGACCTCGCCCTGGCAACCGACCTCCGCGCCGCTGATCGAGGCGTTCTTCTTGTAGAGTGCGCCGATCGCCGCCGCGGTCAGCAGGAACCTCAACGTGCCCTCGTCGTCGGCGTTGGGCAGGAACCGCCGGTAGTACATGAGCACCGCGGGGATGATGCCGGCGGCGCCGTTGGTCGGTGCCGTGACCACGCGCCCCCCTGCCGCGTTCTCCTCGTTGACTGCCAGCGCGAACAGGTTGACCCAGTCCATGATGACCAGCGGATCGCTATCGCCGCCGGGGTCACTCTTGAGCCGACGGTGGAGGGCGGCCGCCCGCCGTTTGACCTTGAGCCCGCCGGGCAGGATGCCCTCCCGCTCGCACCCCCGCTTGACGCAATTCTCCATCGCGCACCAGATCTCGTGGACGCGCTTGCGGACCTCCTCCTCGCCCAGCTGGGCCTTCTCGTTCTCGAACATCAGCGACGAGAACGCCATGCCGTGCTCGGTGCTGAGGCGGAGCAGCTCGTTGCCCGAGTTGAACGGATAGGGCACCACCACCTGATCGGCGGGAGTGCTGCCATCGGCAGGGACGCCCGCGTGATCGACCACGAAGCCGCCGCCGATCGAGTAGTAGATCCGCTCGACGATCACGGATCCCACCGCATCGCGCGCGGTGAACCGCATCCCGTTCGAGTGCAGCGGCAGCTTCTCTCGCCGGTGGAACACCAGCTGGTCGGCCGGATCGAGCGCGACCTCATGACGGCCGAGCAGCTTGAGGCGCTTGGTCGCCGCCACCTTGGCGATCCGCGCCGCCATGCTGTCGATGTCGACCAGGGCCGGATCTTCCCCCTCGAGCCCGAGGATCACGGCGCGATCGCTGCCGTGGCCCTTGCCGGTGAACCCGAGGCTTCCGAACAGCTCGATCTTCACCCCCGCGGTCTGCTCGAGCTGGCCATCTGCCGCGAGCCGCTCGGCGAACCTGCGCGCCGCGCGCATCGGCCCGACGGTGTGCGAGCTCGACGGCCCGATGCCGATCTTGAAGATGTCGAAGACAGAGATGTGCATGGCCCGCCTGCGCCAGCTTGCCACGTCTGTGCGGACGTTCCCATGATCGGGAAGTCACGACCGACGAGCGCGGGCTCAGAACAGGATGCGGGTCCTGATGTTCGTCTCGAGCGCGGCGATCTCGCGCCGGACGTCCTCCGACACGTCATGGTCGAGGTCCATGAGCAGGTAGCCGATGTCGGGATCGGTCGACAGCACCTGCGCCCGGATGTTGGCGTTGAAGTCCGACACGATCTTGTTGATGTCGCGGAGCACGCCCGGGACGTTGCGATGGATGTTGAGGATGCGATGAGCGCCCGGGGTGACCGGGACCTCGATCTGCGGGAAGTTCACCGCGCCGGTGGTCGAGCCCGCGTTGATCAGCTTGATCAGCGCGGCCGAGACCTCGCGGCCGATCGCCTCCTGCGCCTCCTCGGTGGAGCCGCCGATGTGCGGGGTGAGGATGACGTTGGGCAGCCCGCGCAGCTGCGACGCGAAGCCGTCGCTGTTGCCTTCGGGCTCGTCGGGATAGACGTCGACCGCGGCGCCGCTGATGTGGCCGCGCGTGATGGCATCGGCGAGGGCATCGATCACGACGACCGTGCCGCGGCTCGCGTTGAGCAGGCACGCGCCGGGCTTCATCCGGGCGAGCTCGTCGCGGCCGATCATGTTCTTGGTCTGCGGCGTCTCGGGGACGTGCAGGGTCACGAAGTCGGCGATCTCGAGCACGTCCTCGAGCTTGGGCATCGACCGGTTGTTCCCCATCGGGAGCTTCGCGGACACGTCGAAGAACACGACGCGCATCCCGAACCCCTCGGCGAGCACGCCGATCTGGCTGCCGATGTGGCCGTAGCCGACGATGCCGAGGGTCTTGCCGCGGACCTCGTGGCTGCCCACGGCGACCTTGCGCCAGCGGCCTTCGTGGACCTCACGGGTGCGGTCTCCGAGGTGGCGGGACAGCATCACGACCTCGGCGAGGATGAGCTCCGCCACCGAGCGCGTGTTCGAGAACGGCGCGTTGAACACCGGGACGCCGCGATGGTTGGCATGCGAGAGCGCGACCTGGTTGGTGCCGATGCAGAACGCCCCCACCGCGAGCATCCGTCGGGCCGCGTCGAGCACGGCGGGAGTGACGCGCGTCTTGCTCCGGATCCCGAGGATGTGGGCGTCGCGAACCCGGGCGATCAGCTCGGGCTCGGACAGCGAGCCTTTGACTTGCTCGACGGCGAAGCCCTCCGCCGCGAAGGCCTCCGCGGCCACCGGGTGGACGTTCTCGAGCAACAGGATCTTGATCTCGCTCTTGGGGAATGACGTGGCTGGCATGCGCTTCAGGGCTCCGCGGTGAACGTATCGCAGGCATCGAGCCGACCGGTATCGAACCCGCGTCGAAACCACCTCATGCGCTGCGCCGACGTGCCGTGCGTGAACGTCTCGGGATCGACGGCGCGGCCCGCATCTTTCTGAAGGCGATCGTCTCCGATCGCGCTCGCGGCGTTGAGCGCCTCCTCGAGATCTCCGATCTGGAGGATCTTGCGCTCGGCGGCCGCGTGTCCCCACACGCCTGCGTAGCAGTCGGCCTGGAGCTCCTGGCGCACCGACGCGGCGTTGCGGCTCCGGCGATCCCGACCCAGACGCTGGGTGGTCTTCTCGATCCCCGACAGGTTCTGCAGGTGGTGACCGATCTCGTGGGCGAGCACGTACGCCTGGGCAAAGTCGCCCGGCGCGCCGAACCGTTGCTTGAGGTCGCGATAGAACGACAGGTCGATGTACGCCTGCTCGTCGGCCGGACAGTAGAACGGACCGATCGCCGAGGAGGACAGGCCGCATCCGGTATCGATCGCGCTCGTGAAGATGAACAGCTTCGCGCGCCGGTACGGCTTGCCGGCCTCGCGAAACTGGGTCGCGAAGGTGTCCTGGATGTCCTTCATCACGAACTTCACGAACTCGACGAGCTCGGCTTCCGGATCCGGGCCCGCGGGCGGCACCGAGGTAGGGGACGGGGCTGGCGACCCATCCTCACTCCCGAGCAGCCCCGTGAGATCGACGCCGAGCAGCCGCGCGAGCACGACGACCACGATCAAGGTCACCGCGCCACCAGCACCGACCTTCGCGCCCATCCCGCCAGCTGGCTTGCCGCGGACGTCGACGACATCGTCGTTTTGCGTGCCCCGCGTCCACTTCACGAAACGACGGTACTACAGTCCGAGGCATGCCATCGAAGCCTGCCTCGAAGGCGCCCGCAGCGAAGTCCGGCAAGAAGTCTGACAAGGCCGGGGCGAAGAAGCCTGCGGCGGCACGCAAGCCCCGCAAGGCCAAGGCCGAGGCTGGTTCGGTCGGCCTGACGTCCCAGGAGTGCGCGAGCGGATCGCCATCGCCCGAGGTGATGCGGGTTCGCACGCAGATCGAGGACGCCAACGGGACCGTGCTCGTCACCTACCGCGAGCCGTTCGGCGGGCACTGGGTCGCGCTCGCGGCGCTGCCGCTCGACAAGGTGAAGCCGACGCCCTACCAGCGCGAGCTGTCCAAGACCCACACCGACCGGCTCGCGGCCGTGATCCCGAAGGTGGGGCGCTTCCTCGATCCCGTGATCGCGGTCCCCTACGGTGACGGCTTCATCTCACCGAACGGCATGCACCGGCTCGCGGCGCTCGCCCAGCTCGGGGCGAAGACCGTGGTCGCGCTCGTGATGCCGGAGCCCGAGATCGCGTTCCGGATCCTCGCGCTCAACACCGAGAAGGCGCACACGCTGAAGGACAAGGCGATCGAGGTGATCCGCATGGCCCGCGCGATCGCCGCGACCGACGACGACCGCAGCGAGGCCGACGTCGCGTTCGAGCTCGAGCAGGCCTCGCTGGTCACCCTCGGCATCTGCTACGAGAAGCACGGACGGTTCTCGGGCGGGGCGTACAACTCCGTCGTGTCACGCACCGAGACGTTCTCGACCGAGCCGATGGCGAACAGCTTGAAGCTGCGTGAGGCCCACGCGGACAAGCTGCTCGAGCTCGACGAGGCAGTCCTGGCCGCCGTGGTGCGGCTCAAGGAGGCCGGGTTCACCAGCGGTTACCTCAAGCCGATCGTCGTCGCGCGGATCAACCCGCTGCGGTTCGCCAAGCCCGGCATGGACGACGCGCGGCCCGACTTCGACCGGACGATCGCCAAGATGCTCGAAGGCGCCAAGAAGTTCGACGCCTCCAAGGTGAAGGCGCAGGACGTGGCGATCGCGGCCGCGGTCGGCGGCAGCGACGAGTAGCGGCTCTCCGAGCGCGCCGCGCTAGAAGAAGTAGTAGTGGATCCCGGCGCTGCCGGTCGTCTGGCCACCGATCAGCGTGCCCGAGGCATCGACCGCGCCGAGCACGAACCCGATGGTGAACGACAGCGCCACGTTCGACGCGACGAACGCTCGGATCTGCACGCCCGGCTCGATGAACAGCAGCGTGTCGCGGTTGTTCTGGTCGGTGGCGAGCGGATTCGGGATGCTGAGGATCCCGAGGGTTCCGCCGACGCCGAAGTCCGACATCGCAGTCGAATGGACGTGGTAGTAGAACCGCCCGGACAGCGAGTAGACGGTGTCGTGGGAGCCGCCCCCATCGGCAAACCCGAGCGCGCCGCCGACGTGGAACTTACCCGCGTCGTAGTTCATCGACGCGCCTCCCTCCCCGACCGCGGTGCCGCCGCCGCCGGCGCCGGCGGGGAGGAACGAGGCCCCGAGCCCGAACTCGGCACCGACGCCGATCGATCCGCCCTGGCCGCCGGCGCTGGCCGCGCCAGTGGTCGCGAGCACGAGCATCGCCGCAAGCGTAATGGTTCTTCTCATGCGAGCCATGCTCACCCCAATTCCGGGCCGTGCGCAAGTTGGTGGTAGGCTGCCGACGTGCTGTCTGCCGAGCTCGAGCTGACCTCGCTCGACGCGCGCCACTGGAAGAACTGGTGGCAGCTGCTCGTGCCACCGCGCATGCTCGCCCAGCCGCCGTGGGCGCTCGCCGTGCTCGACGAGGGACGCGTGGTGAAGCTCGTCCTGAGCGGCAAGGGTGCGATCGATCCCGCGGACCATCCGATGCCCGGGCTGGGAGATCAGGCGCTCGCGGCATGGGCGAGGATCCTGGGGGTCTCGGCGATCGTCGCGATCGAGCGGCGCGTGATCGGCGAGCTCTCGGCCGAGATCGAAGGCGCGCTGCGGCTCGACCAGGATCTCGTCGAGCAGGGGCTGATCGCGCTGCGTGCCCTCAAGCGCCACGCCGGTCGCGGACTGTGGACGGAGCCGCCGATCCTGGACGTGCTGCCCGCGCCGAGCTACGAACCGCTCCAGCGCACGTTCGATCTGCTCGTCCCCGATGGCTCCTCGCTCGTGGCCTACGTGATCGACGATGATCGCCACAAGGTTCACTCGTCGATCATCGCGGTCAAGCGCGCCGGCGACATCACGCGCGCCGCGACGCACCGGGCGATCGCCGATCTCGTCCCCGAGCCGTCGCTCGCGCGCGACTGGGACAAGGGCTACAAGCGAGTGCTCGACGCCGTCGAGGACCGGTTTGCCAGGCCGAGCATCGCCGTGTTCCTCGAGCGCGCCACCCTGCTGCGCATCCTCACCGGCCCGAGCGATCAGCTGCCGCGCGAGCTCAATGCCAAGCACGTGGTGATCGATCCCGCGCCGGCGTGGTTGCTCGGGTTGCTCGGGGGCGCCGCGGTCGCCGCGATGGCTGGGCGCGCGGCCAGTGCGCTCGCGAACATGCTGCCGCAAAACGCGCGCGATCGCGCCTCGGCAATCGCCAGCCGCGCGCGCGGGGCGATGAAGGACTCCGGAGCCAGCCCGTTCGCGCTGCTCGGCTTCGATCCCCTCGAGCTGTGGTCACGCCTCAAGCAACACTACCGACCCTGAGTCCTCACCGCTGCGTCACAGCCGGACGAGCCCGTCGGCCTGCTCGCGATAACGCTCGCCGCAGCGCGCACACGCCAGGGCGTCGAGGGTCTCGCCGCACCGACACGCCCACCCGGCTCGGACCGCGGGCGTGCCGATCATCACCGCGTGGGCGACCACATCGCGCGTGACGACGGCGCCGGCGCCGACCATCGCGTATGCCCCGATCGACACGCCACACACGATCGTCGCGTTGGCACCGATCGTCGCACCGCGGCCGACGTGCGTAGCGGCGTAGCCAAGGGCCTTGCGAGGTACGGCCGCGCGCGGGTGCTTGACGTTGGTGAGCACGCACGACGGACCGAGGAACACATCGTCGTCGAGCGTGACCCCGTCGTAGATCGAGACGTGGTTCTGGATCCGGCAGCCGTTGCCGATGCGGACGTTGCCGACGAAGCAGCCCTGGCCGATCGAGCAGCGCTCGCCGATGTGGGCGCCCGCCATCACGTGGGTCCAGTGCCAGATCGCGGTGCCCGCACCCACCTGCGCGCCCGCGTCGACGATCGCCGTTGGATGGACGAGCTGCATCGGGAGGTCATAGATCGAGGGTCGCCGGGTTACCAGGCCCCCCTGCAGGGCGAGATCAGACGGGCCGTGTAGGCTCGGTGCCGTGCCGAAGCGTCCACCCAGGGTCGTCCGCGAGCTCGCGGTACCGCGGGACCTCAGAGGCACCGGGCCCACCCGCGCGCTCGCCACCGAGGGCGGCGCCTGTCGCGGCGAGCTCTGGCATGCCGACGTGCTGGAGCTGCTCGGACGCCTCCCGGATCGATCGGTCGACCTCGTCGTCACCGATCCGCCGTACGCGATCGCCAAGGCCGAGTGGGACGAGTTCGAGTCGCTCGAGGCCTACGTCGACTGGTGCGACCTCTGGCTCGCCGAGGTGGCACGCGTGCTCGCGCCGCACGGGTCGGCGTATGTCTGCGGCTTCTCGGAGATCCTCGCCGACGTCAAGGTGCGCAGCGCCAAGCGGTTCGCGAGCTGCCGCTGGCTCATCTGGTACTACCGCAACAAGGCGAACCTCGGCCGCGACTGGGGCCGCTCGCACGAGTCGATCCTGCACCTGCGCGGCGACGCGGCGCGCGTCGACGTCGATGCGATCCGGATCCCGTACAACGGTCACACCACGAAGTACCCCGCGCGCATCCAGGCGGTGTCATCGCAATATGGCCGCGGCGTTCGCCGGGATCGCTGGGAACCCAACCCCCTCGGCGCCAAGCCGCGCGACGTGATCGAGATCCCCGTGATCTGCAACGGCATGACCGAGAAGACCCCGCACGCCACGCAGAAGCCCGAAGCCCTGATCGAGAAGCTCGTGCTCGCCTCGAGCTCGGCCGGTCAGCTCGTCGTCGATCCGTTTGTCGGCTCGGGCACCACCGCCGTCGTCGCCGCTCGGCTCGGCCGAAGCTGGCTGGCCGGTGATGCGGACGCCCGGTTCGTCGGCTTGACGCGCGAGCGGCTCGTCTCCAAGCGGGCCTGACCTCCGCCTGCGCTCACTGCTGGGTAGGTTTGCGCCCGAACAGCCGGCGCCACAGCGAGGTCGGCCGGTAGCCCTCGTCGAGATCCGCAAAGCTCTCCTGGGGGGCGTTGGATTCGGTTCGGCTGGCGCCTGCCCGAAAGAACTCTTCCTCCACGAGGGAGAACACACGAGAGCTGTTGCGGTTGGAGTCCGACATCGCCCGGGACCGAGGCAACTTCGGTGCCATCAGGTCCGCGAGCCATCTTGTGCACTTGAGGATCCCGGAGCTTGCCGTGGTCACTCGAGTAGCCGGCGCACCTGCTTGCTCACAGCGTGAGGACCTCGCATCGCACTTGCGAGCCGGACCCTGAGGCTACTTCTCGCCGAGCTTCGGCTGGAGGCCCATCTCCTTCAGGAGGTGATCGGCACCGTCGAGCAGGTCCATCGTCCACAGCATGTAGCGGGCATCGACCGAGATCGTGCGCGTCGTCGCGCCATTCCACACCACGTCCGATGAGACGCCCTCGATCGTGCCATCGAATGCGAGGCCGACGAGCTCGCCCTTGTTGTTGAGCGTCGGCGAGCCCGAGTTACCGCCCGTGATGTCGAGGTCGCTCAGGAAGTCGATCGGGAGCTCGCCGCCGAGCGAGGCGTCGGCGTACGGACCGTAGGTCTTGGCCTTGATCGCGGCGAGCGTCTTGGCCGGCATGTCGAACGGCTCCTTGCCGGTGTTCTTGGCCAGGATCTGCGACGCCACGGTGAACGGCCAGTCGGCCGGCTCCTTCGAGCCCGGCTTGAACCCCTTCACGGTGCCGTACGTGATCCGCAGCGTCGAGTTGGCGTCCGGCGCGAGCAGCCCACCGAGGGACTCGCGCATCGCCTCGGCGTAGTACGGAGTCACGAGCAGGAACTCGCCGCTGCGCGCGTCCGACTTCTTCTCCTCGGCCTTGTACGTCGCCCAGATCCGCTGCGCGGCCTTGACGAACGGATCCTTGGACGCCTTGAGCTGCGCGGGCGTGCCCTTCTGCAGGAGCTCGAGGCGGAGCTTCTCGTCTTCGAGCTGCTGCGCCGCGTACCAGCCGTCGAGGGTCTTGTCGAGCAGCGCCTCGTCGAGCTTCGTGCCGGGCTTGGCGTCGAGCAAGGTCGCGAGCCACGGGCGCTCGGCCTCGGGCAGCTGGAGCGCGCGCACGAGGGCGAGCCGGAAGGCCGCGCGGTCGAGCGTGCGATCGAACTGCTTCGCGAGCTGCTTCTGGCCGGCGATCGCGCGCGGCATGTCGCGGTCCTGGAAGCCCGGCTTGCGATCCGGATCCTTCTTCGTGCGCTCCTCGGCCCACCGGGTCAGCGAGATCGCGGTCGACAGCAGCCTCGACCCACCGAACGCCACGCCGCGATCGAAGTCGACCCGGGCGCTGCGCTGCTGCTCGAGGAGCAGCTGCTCGAGCTTGTCGATGGCCTGCTTGTAGGCCTCCTTGCCCGGCCCAGAGGCCCAGTCCCGGACCTTCTTGTCGGTCGCATCCTTGCGCTGCAGCAGATCGCCCTTGGTGAGGCCCTTCAGGACGCCCTCGTTCTTCTCGAGCCCGTTCTGCACGCTCTGCTTCGAGACGCCCGCCTTGCGACCGGTCTCGCCGCCATCCTTCGCGTGCGCCTCGACGATGGCGTAGCGCTCCTTGAGATACGTGATGAGGTACGGCAGGTACCACTCGACGTCATGGCGGACCTCCGAGGCGGTGTCGGTCCGGCTCGTCGACCCGGGGTAGCCGGTGATCATCACGAAGTCACCCGGCTTGAGGCCGGCGCTCGTGACCTGGAGGTGATGCTTGGGTTGATAGGGGACGTTGTCGGGCGAGTAGTCCGCCGGCTTGCCATCCTTGCCGACGTACGCGCGGTAGAACGACCAGTCACCGGTGTGGCGAGGCCACGCCCAGTTGTCGATCTCGCCGCCGTAGTTGCCGACCGAACGGTGCGGCACGTAGACCAGCCGGACATCGCGGATCTCGAGGTTCTCGATCAGCAGGTACATCCCGCCGCGAAAGTAGCTCCGGACATCACAGCGCAGCCCCGGGCGATCCTTCTCGCACCCGGCGACGAGCTGCTTCTGGCGCTGCTCGACGTCTTCCTTGCGCGCGACGGGATCCTTGATCTTGTCGAGGCCGTCCCGCATCTCCTTGGTGACCTCCCGGAACGCCTGCGCGACGAGGACCTTCTGCGCCGGGCCCGCGGACTTCTCGTCCGCCTTGGTCTTCGCGAGGAAGCCGTTCTCGACCAGGTTGTCCTGGGCAGTCGAGTTGAGGTCGAGCGCACCCTGCACGCAGTGGTGGTTCGTGACGATCAGGCCTTCGGACGACACGAACGATGCCGTGCAGCCGTTGAGCGAGACCACCCCGGCGAGCGGCGCGGCCAGCGGATCGGCGAGCACCTTGGAATCGAGCTGGACGCCCATCTTCTGGAACGTCTCGACGTGGCCCGGCAACGTCATCTGCTGCGGCAACCACATCCCGCCGGGGTTCGAGAACTGCTCGCGAAACGCGAGCTGCGGATCGGGCTTCGCCGACTCCGTCGGGCGCTTCGTGTCGGTGAGGTCGGTGGACTCGTGCGTGGATCCGAGCGTTCCACCGGTCGCGGTGGACTGGCCGCCCCCTCCCCCGCTGCATCCGGCAGCGACGAGAAGTCCCCAGAGAATGGCGTTGCGTTGCATGCCCGGCGGCATACCAGAAAACGCCCGCTCGTCGCACGCGCCATCGCATCACAGAGCCTTGCGAACCTGGCGTGCCGAGGCACCGCGACAGGGTGCGACATCGGAGATGTTCGCGCGACCGGCGGCTCAGTCGTCCAGCGCGAAGCTGGCGAAGAAGTTGGCGACCTCGGTGGCGGGAACCTTGGCCCGCGCCTCCTCCGCGATGTCGCGAACTTCGAGCAGCTCGTCGGGGATCTCGAGCAGGAACCGCGAAGGCGTGCGCGGAAGCTCGCGGCCGCGGCTGATCCGCGTGCAGCATCGGGTCAGGTAGAGCTTGCGCTGGGCGCGGGTGATCCCGACGTAGCACAGCCGGCGCTCTTCGCTGATGTCGGTGGCGTGGTCGGCATCGAGCACGTCGGTGGCCTGCGGCTGGAGCGTGCGGGCGTGCGGCAACAACTCCTCTTCGAGCCCGATCATGAAGCAGATCGGAAACTCGAGGCCCTTCGCGCCATGCAAGGTGGTGAGCACCACCTTGTCCCCGGTGTCCTCTTCCTTGTCGTTGGATGACTCGAGCGAGAGCATGCGGAGATACTCGGCGAGCTGGTCCTTGCCCTTGCCCTTGTCCGAGAACCGCTGGAGCGACGCGAACAGGCTCTCGACGTTGTCGATCCGGCGCTGCGCCGCCGCCATCGAACCCGCGGCGACGCGCAGGTCGTCGTAGAGCTTGAGATCCTCGATCAGCGTGCGAGTGGCGGTGACGATGCTGTCGCCCGCCGAGATCGCCGAGCCAAGCTCCGAGACGACATGCACGAGCTCGATGATCCCGTTGCGCGCGGCGCCGCGAAGGTCGCCGACGTCGACGGCCGCAGGGGCCGACGCTGGACCGTCTTCTTCGTCGTCGAGCAACCCCGCGCCGAGCCCCGGCAACGTCGCGGTCCCCGAGATCGCGCCTCGCAGCGCATCCCACAGCGTCGCGTGGCGGGCGTGGGCGGCGGTGACGAGCCGGTCGACCGTGGTCGCGCCGATGCCGCGCGCGGGATAGTTGATCACCCGTCGGAGTGCGAGCTCGTCGCGCGAGTTCAGCGCGATCCGGAGGTAGGCGATCACATCCTTGACCTCCTTGCGCTCGAAGAACTGCTGCCCTCCGTACATCACGTACGGCACGCCGGCCTGCCGCAGCTCCTCCTCGAGCACCTTGGACTGGATGTTCGAGCGGTACATCACCGCGATCTCTTGCCAGCCCCGGCCGTCCTGGTGGAGCTGATGGATCTCGCGCGCGACCCACTTCGCCTCGTCCTCTGCCGTCGCCGCCACCGCGTGCGTGATCGGCTCGCCGGCCGCCAGCTGCGACCACAGCTTCTTGCCGTGGCGCTGCTTGTTGTTCGCGATCACGTCGTTGGCGGCGGCAGCTCGTCGAAGCGCAGGATGTTCGTCGGATCGGCGCCGCGCCAGCTGTAGATCGATTGATCGTCATCGCCGACGACACACAGGTTCTGGTGGTCGGTCACCAGGTGCTTGACCAGCTCGAGCTGCGCACGGTTGGTGTCTTGAAACTCATCGACCATGACGTAGCGGAACTTCTCGGCCCACCGCCGCCCGACCTCCGGGTCGCGCCGAAACAGCCGGACCGGCTCTACGATCAGATCGTCGAAGTCGAAGGCCGCGCACGCCCGCAGCATCTCCTGGTACTTGGGATAGACCTGCGCGGTGATCGCGTCGTACTCGTCGGCCTCGTTCGGCTGGTACTCGTCGGGACCGACGAACGCGTTCTTCGCGAGCGAGATCCTCGTGAGGATCGCCTTGACGTCGAACCGACGCTCGCCGTCGCGGCTCATGTCCTTGACCGCGCGCAACGCCTCGCGCAGCGCGCCCATCTGGTCCGACTGATCGTAGATCACGAACCCGCGCGGCAACCCGAGGGCCTTGCGCTCGCTGCGCAAGATCTGGAGCCCGAGCGCGTGGAACGTGCCGATCGTCAAGGCCTTCGCGGTGGCGCGGTGCTGCACCAGCTGCCCGACGCGCTCGCGCATCTCCTCGGCGGCCTTGTTGGTGAACGTGACCGCGCAGATCGCCGCGGGAGGAATGCCGCCCTGGAGCAGGTGCGCGATCCGGAACGTGATCACGCGGGTCTTGCCCGAGCCCGCGCCGGCGAGGACCAGGATCGGCCCACCGCCATGGCTTGCTGCCTCGCGCTGCGGCGCGTTCAGCTTGCTCAGATCCACCACGGCAGGCGACGCTACGGATCCACGCCCGCGCCGTCAACCATTGTGTCCTGCACTCGCGGTCCCGGGCGACTCCCGCTACGATTCGTGCGCGTGAATCGTTACGAGACGCTCGTGGCGGCCCTGCGGGCAGAGTTCCCGAGGTTCCGGATCGTGCGCAAGGATCGCTCGGCGCTCCACCGGGCGATCCACTACGGGCTGCTCGTGGTGACGTTCGGCCGGATGCGTTCGTACCTGGACTCGTTCCAGACCACGATCGGCCGCACCGTGTACGTCACGGCGGACTGGGATGACTGGGAACCCGACCGCCGCTACGTCACGCTGTGCCACGAAGCGATCCATCTCCGGCAGTTTCGCGCGTTCACGCTGCCGGGCATGGCGCTGCTCTACCTGTGCGTACCGCTGCCGATGGGCCTCGCGTGGTTTCGGGCCTACTTCGAGAAGCAGGCGTACGCGGAGAGCATCCGCGCCGCCGCCGAGGTCTGGGGACCGGACTACCCCAGGGCCCCGGGGTATCGGCGGCACTTGATCGACCAGTTCGTGGGGCCCAGCTACGGCTGGATGTGGCCTTTTCGTGCCGGTCTCGAGCGCTGGTACGACCAGGTTCTGGCCACCATCGCGGCACCCGGTTAGGGTATCGTCGGGAGCCGACTTGACCGATCCGATCGTAGGAATCGACCTGGGAACGTCGAACTCCGTCGTCGCACACGCGGACGGCGCAGGAGTCGTCCAGGTGCTGCCCGATGATGGTGGGTACAAGATCCATCCGTCGGTGGTGTCGTTCCATCCCAATGGCGGGGTCGTCATCGGCGCCGCCGCCAAGCAGCGCAAGGTCATCGATCCCCAGAACACGATCTACTCGGTCAAGCGCCTGATCGGCCGGGGCTATCGCTCCCCCGAGGTCCAGACCGCGAAGACCCGCGTGCC
>JAGSPR010000422.1 GCA_018262455.1 Deltaproteobacteria bacterium
TCGGGCTCGGGCTCGGGCTCGGGCTCGGTGCGTGATCCTTGGGACCCACCGGCGAGCGGCGCGGCCCAGGCCGATCCCGATGCGCCGCCGGATGTGGTCACGACGAAGGCGCTCGCAGACAAGGCGTGCCCGAAGGTCATCGCGCCGTACTTCTACCGGATCGAGAAGCACGGCAAGGTCTCGTACGCGCTCGGTTCGCGTCACATCGGCGTATCCCTCGCGAAGCTGCCTCCAGGCATCAAGCAGCAGCTCGAGGCTGCCTCGCTCGTCGTGTTCGAAGTCCCGCCTGGCGATGAAGGCGAGGAATCGCCCGCGGCGCTGACGTCGGTGCCCGACCAGCTCGGTCCCGCGCTGTGGGACCGCTACCGCAAGCTCGTCGGGTCCGCGAACGCGACGGCCGTCGAGCACGAATCGCCGTTGGTCGCGATGGTGACACTCATGGCGCTCTACGAGGACAAGACCTCCATGCTCGACACCGAGATCCAGCAGCTCGTCACCGGCGCGCACATCGCGACCGCCGGGCTCGAGTCATCGACGTTCCAGGACAAGCTCCTCGTCGAGCTGCTCGACACGCGCATGCTGAAGGCCACGGTGGCCGGGACACCCGACCGAGCGACCCTCGAGCGCGAGGCCGTCGAGGACCTGAACGAGTACTGTGCCGGCACCGACGAGACACCGGGCATGGACGTACACAGCCGTACGCAGCTCGAAGCGGCCGGCTACAGCAAGGGCGAGATCGCCAGGATCGACGACAAGATGGTCGACGCCCGCAATCGCGCCTGGATCCCGAAGCTCGACACGATGTTCACGAAAGGCAGGGTCTTCGTGGTGGTCGGGGCCGATCACCTGGTTGGCCCGCGCGGCGTCATCGCGCTACTCGCGGCACGAGGCTGGAAGACGACCCGCGTCGCGCCGTGATCGGCCGCGCCGAGCGTCACGGCGCCGGATCGAGCTCGACCACGAACCGCGCACCGGGCTCGGCGTGCTCGACCCAGACCCGACCGCCCATCGCTTCGACCTGGCTCTTGACGATGGCAAGCCCGAGGCCCGAGCCACCGCGATCGCGGCTACGACCCGGGTCGATCCGATAAAACCTCTCGAAGATCCGGTCCTCGTGGCCCTTCGGAATGCCGGGGCCGCGATCGAAGATCGAGACCTGGACGCGACCGTCGACGTGCGCGCTGCGGACGCTGACCGTGGTGTTCCCGCCGTACCTGATCGCGTTATCGATCAGGTTCTGGATCACGTGATCGAGGCCGTCGCGCGTCCCGAGCACGGCGATGCCGTCGGCGACCTGGACATCGATCTGGGCCGTGGGCGTGACGCCTCGCGCCGTGCCCGCTGCATCGCTGATGACCTGGCCGAGCACGATCGGGACGCGCTCCCCGATGGCTTCGGCACGGCCTCCCAAGGTATCGAGCAGCACGAGATCATTCACGAGGCCGGCGATGCGTTCGGCATTGCGCTGGATCGTCTGCAAGAACTCCTTCGCGGTGACCTCGTCGACGGCGCCCCCGAGCAGCGTCTCGGTGTATCCGGAGATCGACGTGATCGGCGTCCGCAGCTCGTGCGCGGCGTTCGACAGAAACTCGCGCCGCACCGCCTCGAGTGACCGCATCCGGGTGACGTCATAGAGCACGACGATCGCGCCAGGATCTCCGAGAGGGCGTGCACTCGCGCGGACCGCGCGCCCGAACAACTCGAGCTCTGCGTCGGCCTGCTCGCCAGCGAGTGCACGGGTGACGAGCGGCTGCAGCGGCGAGGGCACACGCTCGAGGTCGTCACTCGCGTTGATCAGCGGCTTCGCCGCATCGTTGACGAGCACGATCTTGCCTCCGCGATCGATGACGACGACGCCCTCGACCAGGCCACCGAACACCACGGAGAGCAGATCGCGCTGTTGCGTCAGGTCACCAACACGCGCCTTGACCTCGCCGGCCATGTGGTTCATCGCGCGCGCGAGCAGGCCGAGCTCGCCGCCGGCATCGGCGGGAGGGGGCACCTCGTAGTCGCCCCGGGCGAGCCTCTCCGCGGTGCGAGTCATCGCCTGCAGCGGGCGGGTGAGGGCACGGATGAAGATCCACGACAGCACCAAGCAGCCAAGGAACGCGAACAGCGCCCCGACGAGCAGCCGGTTGCGCATGCGCGCGCGCGTCTCGAGGACATCGCCGAGCGGTACCGCGAGCCGGATCGCGCGACCACCTTCGGCGGGCACCGCGACGAGGTACTGCGGTGGCTCGTCGTCGCGCAGCTGGCGGATCGCACGACCGACCTCGCCGCGACGGGCCCGGGCCACCTCGTACGCCTCGCCGATCGGCCTGCCGACCATCGACTGCTCGCTCGAGTCTCCCTGCACCAGCCCATCGGCACCGATGATCGTGATCCTGGTGCCGGTCACGGCGGCGAGGCGGGGCGGGAGGCGATCGGGGTGGTCAGACTTCTTCAGCCAGGCCGCGACCGACGTCCCCTGCTTCGTCATCCGCGCATCGAGCGACGCGACGAGGTCGTTGGCGAGCGTGCGTTCGATCGCGAACAGCGTCCCGCCGCCGATGACGACCACGAGCAATACGAACGTGATCAGCAGCTTGTTGCGGAGCGAGCTACGCACTCGCCACGAGGGTACCAGACGCACCCTCCCCCCAGGCGCTGCCGTATGACGCCCCCGATCAACCCGCGCCGTCGCGCTTGGCGCGATAGCCGAACCCGTGCACGGTCTCGATCGTCTCGGCCGCCGGGCCGAGGCTCACGCGGAGGCGACGCACGTGGACGTCGACCGTACGCGTGTTGATGTCACCGCGCATCTCCCACACCTGCTCGAGCAGCTCCTCGCGTGAGAACACGCGGCCCGGATCGCCGACCAGCAGCTGGAGCAGCTTGTACTCGAGCGGCCGGAGCTGCGTCAGCACGCCGCTGATCCGCACGTCATGGGTCACGGGGTCGAGCTCGATCGGACCTGTGCGCAGCACGCTGCTGGGATCCCCCGAGGCCGGTCGTGCGCGTCGCTCGGCGAGCCGGTTGGCGAGCGCCGTGACCCGCAGCACGACCTCCCGGACCGCGAATGGCTTGACGACGTAGTCGTCAGCGCCGACCTCGAGGCCCAGGATGCGATCCTCGGCCTCGGCCTTCGCGGTCAGCATGATCACGCCGACATCCGAGATCTGCCGATCCCCGCGGATCTGCTTGCACACGTCATAGCCCGATTGATCGGGGAGCATGAGATCGAGGACGACCACGTCCGGGTTGTGCTGGCGCACCGCGGCGAGGCCTTCTGCGCCATCGGGCGCGGAGACGACCTCGAAGCCAGCGACTCGTAGGTTGAACTCGAGAAGGCGGGCGACATCGCGCTCGTCTTCGATGATCACCACGCGTCGTTCCATCGAGCCGAGCCTAACGTAACATGATGATGACAGGGCGCCTCGCCGCGCGGCGACGCGATACGCTGCGGCCGTGCGCTTCGTAAGCTTCGTCAGCCTCGTCGTCCTTGTGGTGGTGGCCAGCTGTTCTGGCAAATCGAGCGACCGGACCGTCCGGGTCGCCGCGGCCGCGGATCTCGCGCGCGCGTTCGACGAGATCGGCAAGGAGTTCAAGAGCCGGACCGGCATCACTCCCGAGTTCAACTTCAGCTCGACGGGCCTGCTGGCGAAACAGATCGAGCAAGGCGCGCCGTACTTCCTGTTCGCAGCCGCCAACAAGCAATTCGTGGACAAGGTGGTGCAAGCCGGTCGCTGCGATGCGAAGACGTCGCGGCTCTATGCGCGTGGCCGGATCGTGGTGTGGACACCGGCGGGGGTCGAAGCACCGCGCAAGCTCTCCGACCTCGCCGATCCGCGGTTCAAGAAGATCGCGATCGCGAACCCCGAGCACGCGCCGTACGGCACCGCCGCCAAGCAGGCGCTGGAGAAGGCGGGCGTGTGGCCGCAGATCGAGGATCGCATGGTGCTGGCCGAGAACGTCCAGGCGACGATGCTGTACGCGCGACAAGGCGATGCCCAGGCCGCGATCGTGGCGCTCTCGCTCGCGGTGGTCACCGACGGTGGATCGTACATGCCGATCGACCAGGCGCTGCACGACCCGCTCGACCAGCAGCTCGTGGTGTGCGGCAGCGGCGAAGAGGCGGATGCGGCGCGCCAGCTCGCGGAGTTCATCGCATCGCGGGAAGGCCGCGAGGTGATGTCGCGCTACGGCTTCCTGCTGTCCGACGAGAAGCTGCCCAAGTGACCCTCGCGCCCGACACCCTCGCGGCCCAGGCACTCCACGCGATCGACGGCGCCACCGGCGCGATCGTGCCTCCGATCCAGCTTGCCACCACGTATGCCCGCGACGCTGCGTACCAGCTGATCGGGCCCGGTTACACGCGCGACGAAAATCCCACCCCTGTCCACGTCGAGCGCGTGGTCGCGGCCCTCGAAGGTGGCGCCGCGGCCCTCTCGTTTGCCTCCGGCATGGCGGCCGCCACCGCGGTGTTCCGAGCGCTGTGCAAGCCCGGCGATCATGTGATCGGCCCGCAGGTCGGCTACTACACGCTGCGCGGCTGGCTCGAGCGGTTCTGCTCACGCTGGGGACTCGGGTTCGACGCCGTCGACACCACCGACCTCGCCGCCATCCGCGCCGCGATCCGCCCGGGTGTCACGCGGGTCGTGTGGATCGAGACACCGGCGAACCCGACGTGGGAGGTCACCGATATCGCCGCCGTGGCCGCGGTCGCGCACGCCGCCGGTGCGCTGCTCGCGGTCGACTCGACGTGCGCCACCCCGGTCCACAGCCAGCCGCTCGCGCTGGGTGCCGACCTCGTCATGCATTCGGCGACGAAGTTCCTCGGCGGTCACGCCGACGTGCTCGCGGGCGTGCTGGTAGCCGCCCGGTGCGACGACGCGTGGGCCGCGCTTGCCGCGCTCCGCCACGACGAAGGCGCGTGCCTCGCGCCGATGGATGCCTACTTGTTGTTGCGCGGGATGCGCACGCTCTATGCGCGTGTCGAGCGATCGAGCCGCACCGCGCAGACGCTCGCCGAGCGGCTGTCGGCGATCCCCGGGGTGACCGTCCGGTATCCCGGCTTGCCGGGCCACCCTCAGCACGCGATCGCCGCCCGCCAGATGCAGCGCGGGTTCGGCAGCATGCTCTCGATCCAGGTCGGCGGTGGCACGGACCGCGCGCTCGCAGTGATCAAGCGGCTCGCGCTGTGGATCCCGGCGACCTCGATGGGCGGCGTCGAGAGTCTGGTCGAGCACCGCTACACCATCGAAGGCCCGACCACGCCGACGCCGGCCGATCTCCTCCGGCTCTCCGTCGGGCTCGAGCACGCGGACGATCTGTTCGAGGATCTGCAGCAGGCCCTGCGATGAAGCTGCGCGTCGCCACGTGCCTGACGCTGCCCGAGGTCGACGCCGACGAGGCTCCGCTCGCTGCGGCGCTCGCGCGCGCCGGCTTCGAGGCCGTGCTCGCGGCATGGGACGACCCGGAGGTCGACTGGGATGCTCCGATTCCGACCGTGCTGAGATCGACTTGGAACTACGCGCTCGAGGTCGAGCGGTTCGCCGCGTGGATCGACCGCGTGAGCGCCGCAGCGCCGCTGCTCAACCCGCGCGAGGTCGTGCGCGACAACCTCCACAAGCGCTACCTGCTCGCGCTG
>JAGSPR010000018.1 GCA_018262455.1 Deltaproteobacteria bacterium
GCGGATCCCGCCGAGCGGGACCCGCGCCGAAAATAAGACCGGCCGGGGCAGCATTACCCCGGCCGGCCAGCCATCTCGACGCACGAGCTCGCGGCTCGCTTGTCGAACCGTTGGTCACATCCGCGAGCCGAAGAACGTGGCGTCCGCGAGAGGCGCCGGGGTTCCGGCGTAGCTCAGGGTGCCCTTCCACGAGCCGCTCTGGATGGTGTCGACCTTGTTGTCCGCGTTCTTGTCGAGGACCTTGGCGGCGCCGACGATCCCGAACTCGAGCGCCTGGGCGTCGATCTCGCCGATCTTGGTGTAGATGAGGTCTGCGCCGGCGGTGAGGCCGAGCTTGCAGGCCGAGGTGAAGACGCTGGGGCCGAGACCGACGCCGATCTGGTCGACGACGAAGGCGTTGACGGACTCGCCGAGGGAGACGCAATCGACCTTGTTCTGCAGCAACTCGCCGAGGTTGGCGGCGCTCGGGTCGAGCGACGGGACGATCGCGGCGTCGACGGCGATGCGGAGGATCTGGCCGAACTTGAGGCCGACCTTGTGGTCCGCCACGGCGAGCTTGCCGCTGCTCGGCGTGAGGGTGACGCCGACATCGTTGATGACGACGTTCGGGACGTTGTAGTCGGCGAACGGGTAGTCGCTGTCGACGTTGTCGATCTTGAAGTTCGCGCCGGTGATGGTGTGGACGGCGGTGTAGTCGCTGCCGGCCTTGGTGAGCTCGAGGGTCTCGATGAGGCCGAAGTCCTTGGAGATGGCACCGAAGTCGTTGCCGAGGGCGATCACCGTGCCGACGAAGTCGGGGGCGAGCGACAGCAGCTGATCGTTGATGACGCCGGCGACGAGCGGGGTGGCGCCGGCGATGAAGTCCTTGACCTTGCCGGCGGGCAGCTGCTTGATGATCTGCTCGAGGATCCACTTGCTCGGGTCATCGCCTTCGTCGGTGGCCTCGATGATCAAGCGGGCGACCTCGCCGGCCTTGCCGGGGGCGTTGGCCGCGAGATCGAAGTTGGAGTGCATCGCGTACATGCCACTGGCGTCGACGTCCTCGGGCAGGGGCGGGACCATCGGTGGCGCAACCGGTGATGGTGGCGCCGAGCAGGAGGGCGAGGGCGACGGAGAGGTTCTTCGTGGTGCGCATGGCTGACCCACCTTTGTGCAGCGGGTGTGCCACCAGCGCCTCGCCTGGAGCCTCCATCAGGACGGCTACTTGGACCCTGGTGGCGGATCGACTTGCCTGGTCACCGGGTTGTCCGTGGTGCCAGCTGACCTGACCACACGGCGCGTCAAAGCGGCCAGACCACCCGCATCACCAGCCGCAGGTCTGGCCCTTGTTCTGGTCCTCGAGCCAGGTCTTCAGCGGCGCGAAGTACTCGAGGATCGCGGTCGCGTCCATCTCGCGCTGACCGGTGAGCTCGAACAGGACCTCCTGCCACGGCTTGCTGGCACCGAGCTGCAGCATCTTCCAGAACGCCTCCCCCGCTGCCTGGTTCTTGTAGATCGAGCACTCGTGGAGCGGACCGGTGTGCCCGGCCTTCTTGCACAGCGCGCGGTGGAACTGGAACTGGAGGACCGCCGCGAGGAAGTACCTCATGTAGGGGACGTTCGCCGGGACGTGGTACTTCGCGCCGGGATCGAAGTCGGCCGAGGTCCGGTCGATCGGCGGGACGACGCCCTGGTACTGCTTGCGCAGATCCCACCAGCGCTGGTTGTACTGGTCGGGCTTGACCTTGCCGCTGAACACATCCCAGCGCCACTTGTCGACGACGAGCCCGAACGGCAGGAACGCGATCTTGTCGAGCGCGGTGTGCATCTGGGCGTTGATCGTGGCCTTGTCGTTCTTCGTGACCGTCTTGAGCAGCCCGCGCTCCTTGAGGTAGGCCGGGGTCATCGACAGCGCCATCGTGTCGCCGATCGCCTCGTGGAAGCCGTCGTTCGCGCCGAGCTGGAACATCACCGGCAGCTGGTAGTACGCCGCGAAGTAGTAGTCGTGGCCGAGCTCGTGATGGATCGTCACGAGGTCCTCCTGGGTCTTCTCGATGCACATCTTGATGCGCAGGTCGTTCGAGAACGTCACGTCCCACGCGCTCGCGTGGCAGACCGCTTCCTTACCCGCGGGCTTCTCGAACATCGAGCGCTGCCAGAACGTCGCGGGCAACGCCGGCATGCCGAGCGAGGTGTAGAAGCCCTCGGCCATCTTCACCATCTTCTGGTCGTCGTAGCCCTTCGCGAGCGTCGCGGTGACGTCGATCGGGGCCTGACCCGGATACGGCTCGAGATCCTTGTAGAGCCAGCCCCACGCCTGCGCCCACATGTTGCCCGTGAGGTGGGCGGGGATCGGGCCGGTGGAGGGCGCGACCTTGTCGCCGTAGATCTTGTTGAGCTTGCGGCGCGTGTAGCAGTGGAGCTGCTCGTACAGCGGCTTCATCTGCGCGAACAGCCGATCGGTCTCGGCCTCGAACGCGCCCTCGGGCATGTCGTACGCGCTCTTCCACATCGACGCGACGTCCGCGAACCCGATCGACTTGGCGCCCGCGTTCGCGAGCTCGACGTACTTGCCGAACGCATCGCGCTCGGCATGGCCCACGCTGTCGTGCCAGCCCTGCCAGACGGCGAGCAGCTCCTTGGGGTCACGGCTCTTCTGGAGCACACCCGACAGCTCGTCGAGGTTCAGGCACGCGGTGCCGGGCGGCGCCGGCTCGGCCTTGTCGCCGGCCTTGACTGGCCTGGCCTTGATGTTCTTGGAGATCGGCAGGCACGCCTTGCCCTTGCCGTAGATCGACGACATCTGGGTCCCGAGCTTGGCCAGCTCGGCGGCCTGCTTCGGATCGTCGGGCGAGGGCGCGATCGGCGTGGCGACCGCGATCACATAGATCAGCACCTGGAGCTGGCGGCGCGTGCTCGGATCGAGCTTGCCCATCACCGGCTCGTACTTGCGCGCCCGCTTGATGAGCTTTGCGATCGTGTCGTTGAGCTCGCCGTTCGCCTTCGCGGCGGCAGCCTCGTGCGCGTCGGTGATGTCGGTCTGGTTCGTCCACTCCGCCTCGCTCGACGCGACGAGCACGCGGCGGAGCTCGCCGTCCACCTCCTTGATGAAGGCCTGGGCCTCGGCGACGAGCTCGGCCTCGGGCTGCGCGGGCGTCGGGTTGGAGGCGCCGCTACCGGCGCCGCCTCCCGAGGGTGGCGGGGCCGGGATCGCGTCGGGCCGCTTGGGGCCGCACGCGACCAGGAAGACGAACGAGCTCAGGAGGATCGTGATGCGCACGGGGCGGACTCTACGTCCGATCGACCACGCGACGTCAAGCGTGTCGCAGCCTTGTCACGGCTCGAGCGGAACCCCGTCGTCGCCGGTGTGCGGTGGCTCGGGCGCGGCCGAGCCTGGCGCGGTGACGCCACGCTCGTCGAGCAGCTTGCGCGCCATCACCTGCTGATCGGGATCGAGCAGCGCGAACGCCTTGGTCAGCGCATCGCGATCGTTTGCCTTCTTCGCGTCGTGGAGCTTGCCGGCATCGGTCGTCGTCTTGACCTGGGCGCCGGGGGCGTTGTTGTGGCGCGGCGGTGGCTTGCCCTTCTCGGCCTGCTCCTCGTCGGGCTTCTCGATCACCCGCAGCTGGGTATCGAGCGAGTCGTTACGCGCCGACAGGCTCGCGTCGATCTGCTTGAGCTTCGCGAGCTGATCGTCCCGGAGCTTGAGCTGGGCTGCGCTGTCGACCAGGTACCCGACCGCGGTGCCCGAGGCGGGCGGCAACGGCGGCAGCTCGCCCTCCTTGGGAGTCATGATCTTGGGTTCGTGGTGGCAAGCACCGGTGACGAGGCCGGCTGCGAGCAGGAGTGACCCGAGTGCGCGAAACATGCGTCGCAACGATAGCACCAGGTCGCCCGATGCACGACGTGCGCTACTGCGTGAGCACGAGCGCGCTGCGCGCTGGCACCGACACGGGAGCGTGGACGGCCTGACCGGAGACGGCATCCACGTAGTCGCCGGCCGGAAGCCCGACCGCCGGCTGCGCCGAGTCGCCCCGGTTGAGCGCGACGAACACGGTGTCGCCCGGCGCCGTCATCTTGTAGACCAGCACGTCCTGCGAGACCCCGAGCTCGGTCCGCGTGCCACGTCGGGTGGCGACGTGCTTCGCGCGGGCCTTCGCGAGCCCGGCGATCTGATCGTGGAGCTGGGCCTGCGGCGCCAAGTAGTCGCTCCACTGCATCATGTGGCGGTTGTCGGGATCTCCGGCACCGGCCATCCCGAACTCGTCGCCGTAGTAGATCATCGGGATCCCCGGCGTCGTGAGCAGCAGCGCGTAGGCGACCGCGAGCCGCTGGTAGGGGCTCGCGCTCTGCGGCTGCGCCGGACGATTCGACCACGCGCGGTCCTTGCCGCCATCCCACGCCCCGAACAGCGGGTTGTCCTCGGCGAGGTGCACCGCGCGCGGGACATCGTGATTGCCGATGAACGTCGACATCACCGAGCCGCCGCCATAGAAGCCGTCGTTGGAGCGGAGGAAGCCGGCGAGATCGCCCATCGCGCCATCGCGGCGCAGCAGGGTCGACAGGATCTGGCCACGCAGCGGGAAGTCGAACTGACCATCGAGCATGGTGTCGGGGTTGACGTAGGACTTGATGAGATCGCGGCTGCCATCGAACGTCTCGCCGACCATGTAGAACCGCTGGTCGAAGGCGACCTCGCCGGAGATCTTTGCGCGCAGGTCGGTCAACCAGGACGTCTCGATGTGCTTGACGGCGTCGAGCCGGAACCCGTCGACGCCGATCCTCTTGGCCCACGCGACCGCATTGTCGACCGAATAGCGCCGGGCATCCGCGTTCTGGAAGTTGAAGTCGGGCAGGAACGGATCGAACCAGCACTTGATGCGATCGGTGTCCCAGCTACAGCCGGCGCCGCACACGCAGTTGCCACCGAAGCCGTTGTCGTTGGGCCAGAACCACTCGGGGTGCTGCGCGTAGATCGGGCTCTGCGTGTGCACGTGGTTCATCACGTAGTCGATCAAGACCTGCATGCCGTGCGCGTGCGCGGCCTCGACGACGGCCACGAGCTCGGCCTCGGTACCGAACCTGGACTCGGCCTGCTCGACGTCGCGCGGCCAGTAGCCGTGGTAGCCCGAGTAGGCGTGGCCATCGGAGCCCGGGTTCGCGTTGTCGGCGTTGTCGATCGGCGAGGTGATCCAGATCGTGTTGATCCCGAGGTCGTTGAAGTAGCCGGCGTCGATCTTGTCGCGCAGGCCCACGAAGTCGCCGCCCTGGTACTGGCCGGGTTGCTCGATCCCCGCGATCGGCGCGTCGTTGCCGGGATCGCCGTTCGCGAACCGGTCGATCATGACGAAGTACATCACCGCGTCGCGCCAGTCGATCGCGGGGCGCCCGGGGCACTGATCGCAATCGACGCGGACCACCGAGTTGAACGCACCGTAGCCATCGGGCGACCGACGCGGGTTGTCGGGGTCGGCGATCCAGTTGCCGTCGACCACGAGCTTGTAGACGACGATCTGCTGATCCTTGACCGGCACCGTCACCTCGAAGCCGCCCGCCGTCGGCGTCATCGCGACGCCCACGGTCCAGCCATCCGCCGCGAAGTCGCCCCGCAGCGACACGCTGGTGCCCGCACCGTGATAGCGGATGGTCACCGAGCAGGTCGGCTGAGCGGTCTGACACACCCCGGCGTCCGGATCGGTGACCCCCGCATCGCCATCGTCACCGTGCCCGGGATTCTGCGACGACGGACAACCGCCGAGCACGACCACGACGGCGAGGAGGAGACGGCGCATCCAGGCGGACTCATCAAGGGCCATGCCAGCGGCAGGAAACCGCAACCAGTGAATCCGGTCCAGCACAATCGGCCGTTGCGCGATCACCGGCGGTTGCGAGAAGCGCCCCATGCCCTGGCCTCGTTGCCGAAGGCAACGGGCGGGAGCCCTGCCCGCCGCCGCGGTCGGCCAGGTCGTGAAGATGGTGGGGTTTGACGCGGGCATGCTTCGTGCTCGTATCGGCCCGAATGCGGTTCGTACCCCTGTGTGCGCTGGTGCTTCTGACGTGGCTCACCCGAGCCGCGAGTGCGCAGCCCGAGCCGCAGCCGCAGCCGCAGCCGCAGCCAGACGCCACGCCTGACGTGACGGATCCGAGCGGCGGTACGCCCGGTGACAAGCCTCCCGAGCCGGTGAAGCCGGTGAAGCCGGTGGGTTCGACCATCACGACCGTCGCGGTCCCGCCGAGCTCGCCGGTGCAGACGCACGAGCTCGCGCACGAGCTCACGACGGTCACCGAGTCGAAGAACGGGTTCCGGTTCGGCTCGTACGGCCGGATCCTCGCCGGTACCGACCTTCGCGGCGGCAAGCCGGAGGCGGCCAACGTCGTCGCGCACGGTCCGCGCATCGTCGAGGACAGCTACCTCGAGCTCGAGGTGTCGTACGGGTTCGAGTCGTGGTCCGGCAAGCACCTGCGGCCGGTGGTCACGCTCGCGTTCGACGGCACGCTGTTCCACGACACCGGCGAGTTCGACGCCCAGCCCGCGATCCGCAACATGTTCCTCGAAGCGGAGATGTCCAAGCATGTCACCGCGTGGGTCGGCTCGCGGATGTATCGCGGCGACGACATCTACCTGTTCGATTACTGGCCGCTCGACGATCAGAACACCATCGGCGGCGGTGTCCAGCTGCACAAGGATGCGCTCGATCTCGCGGCCCACGCCGGCGTCAACCGGCTGGCGAACGACTTCCAGTTCCAGGCAATCGACGTCGCCAACCCCGAGCAAGGCGCCACGACGGTGGTCCAGCTCAATCGCCAGCGGCTCGTCGCGAGCGGCACCGCGCAGTACACCGTGATGAACGACGCCTCGGACCCGAGCTTCAAGCTCAAGCTCCACGGCGAGGTCCACGGGCTGCCGTCGGGCACGCGCCGGCGGGTCGACGGCACCTTCGAGGCTCTCCCGGGCGACACTGGCTTTGTGATCGGCGCGGAGGCCGGCACGTTCGGCTACGCCCCGGCGCGCCTGGGCTTCCGCCGCCACCTCAACGTGTTCGCCCGCTACGCGAAGGGCCTCGCCGCGTTCGACGAGCTCGCACCGCCGACGAGCTTCGGGACCGACCTCAAGACCAGCCATGCGAACGAGCTGTCGTTCGGCGCCGCAGGCAACTGGGATCACGCGCTTGGCAACGTGCTGTTCGGCGCGCTGTCGCGGCGGTTCGTCGATGCCGACGCGAACTCCGTCGACCACGACGACGGTTGGGAGTATGCGATCGACGTTCGTCCGCTCGCCAAGCTCGGCAGCGATCTGTACGCCGGCGCGGATCTGTCGTACCAGGCGCGGTTTCCGCGTGGCCTCAACGCGATCACCCAGCGCGCCGAGGATCCCGCGGTGTTCCAGGTCGCGCCGATGGTCGTCTACTCGCCCATGGGGCGCTCGGCCTACGATCGGCCGCAGCTCCGGCTGGTCTATCGGGCCGCGCGGCTCAACGATGGCGCCCGCGACCTGTTCGTCCCCGATGATCCGCGGCGCGCGTACACGTGGACCCACTTCCTCGGCTTCCAGGCCGAGTGGTGGTTCAACTCCTCCACATACCGGTAGCTAGGGGCAGGTGTTGCAGGTCGGGAACAGCGTCGAGCAGCCATTGCCGAAGTCGCACGTCGGGGACGAGCACTGCACGAAGTCGCACAGCGCTGCATTCTGGCAGTCGACGTCGCACGCGCAGGACTGACCGCACGAGACGCCACGACACGAGGACGACCCCGAGCAGATCACGTTGCACGGCCCCTGGCCGCAGGCGAGGTTGCGGCACGAGTTGGCGCCGCTGCAGGTGATCGCGCACGACTCGCCGGGCGTGCAATCGACGCCGTTGCGGCACGACCCCGTCCCGGTGCACAGGATGTCGCAGTTCCACCCGGCCGGGCAGACGATGTGGCCGTTGCACGTGGCGGGCGACACCGCGCAGTCGATCTTGCACTCCATCGTCTCGGGCTTGCACGAGGTGCACTGCGACGGGCACACGAGCGCGTCGGGCGTGACCTTCGCGTCGTTCCCGACGCCCGCGTCGACGCTGGCGACGCAGACGCCCTGCGAGCACACCTGGCCGCTGGCACAGTCGGCTGGACGATTGCAGAACACGAACTCGTCGCTGCGGTGGTTGACCGAGCAGCTGCCCGCCACGAGGGCGACTCCGAACAGCGACAGCCATGCGGTCACGACCACGAGCTTCAGAGAGCGGTTTGACCGTGTCATCGCGAGCCTCCGATGGTGAGCAGGACGCCGGCGCCGTGATCGAAGACCGCCGGGCCGAGCCACGCGGTCGTGGACGCGCGCCGGTGCCGCGCGCGCAGGAAGAAGTAGGTGCTGACGCCCCCGAGCACGAGGCCTCCGATCCCGAACACGTTGCCCCAGCGTGCGTAGCTGTCGCCCTTCCGCTCGAGATCCTGGAGCTGGAGGAGCTCGTTCTTGTTTCTGGGGCTCGCGGCATCGATCTCGGACTGCACGCCACTCGCCTTGCCCCACAACACGATCCCGAGGAGGAACATCCCGCCGCCGCTGGCCATCCCGATCACCTGCTTGCGATGCCGGCTCCGCGATCGATCATCGCTGAGCATCGGCGGCGCGGTCGGCTGCGTGGGCGCCGGCCGAGCCGTGGTGAGCTCGGTGGTTGGCGGGGGCGTCGTCGGTGGCGTGGTGGTGGGCGGCAGCTCGGGGCCGAGCTGCGGGGACGTGGTGATCGCACGCGGCGGCTCGTTGACCGGCGGCGGGGACACCGGCGGCGGGGATACGGGCGGCGGGGTCGTGGTGGGTGGCGGCGGGGTCACGGCGGGTGGCGTCGCCGGCTTGCCACCGAACAGCGGCGCGAGCGCGTCGAGCTTGTCGGGCTTGTCGGCGGTGACAAACGTGCTTGCTTCGCGTGGGGCTCCACCTTTTGGGACGCGCCGCACCGAGACTTCGAGCCCGCCCGGCTTGGGAGTGACGTTGACGATCACGATCTCGTCGACGGCGAGCGTGCCGATCACCTCGTCCTTGCAGCTTGCCTCGTCGGGCTTGCAGCCGACCATGGCCGCGGCATCGCTGTAGGTGATCTCGCCGGGCGAGACCTGATCGGTGCCGGTCTTCGCGAGCTTGACCACCGCAGCGTCGACGCGCGCACGGGTCTTGGCATCGCCGCGGCCTTCGGACTGGAGCACCAGCACCTTGTGGGGATCGGCGAACGTGGTCTGCGTCAACGCGACCACGACGAGCAAACTGATGAGGCGCTTCATGTACCGAGCTTCTCCATTCGATCGCGGATCTGTTCGGCGTCGCCGGCGTTGGGCGAGAGCTGCAGGTAGCGACGGAACGCCGTCTTTGCCTGCGACTTCTTGCCGAGCTTCTCGTAGACCAGCCCGATCCCGCGCCACGTCGGGGCGAACCCCGGATCGGTGGCGAGCGAGGACTTGAACGTGGTCAGCGCGCCGGCCGTGTCACCGCGGACGAGCTGCTGCAGCCCCGTCTTGTACGCCGCGGCGGCGTCGAGCTTGGGCGGTTGGGGCGCATAAGGATCGACCGGCTTGGGAATGCCGGGATCCCTGACCTTCTTGGGATCGGGCTTCTTCACCGCGACGAGATCCGGCTTCTTGGGCTCGGGCTTCGTCCTGGCGGGCTCGACCTTCGTGAGCTTGGCGGGCTCGGTCTTGGCGGGCTCGACCTTCGTGAGCTTGGCGGGCTCGGTCTTGGCGGGCTCGGTCTTGGCGGGCTCGGTCTTGGCGGGCTCGGTCTTGGCGGGCTCGGGGTTCGCGGGCTCGGTCTTGACCGGCTCGGGGTTCGCGGGCTCGGTCTTGACCGGCTCGGTCACCGCGTCCGTCGTGACTGCCTGCGGATCCGGTCCTGGCGGCTCCGGGATCGGATCGGGATTCGGAGGCTGGACGACGGCGGCGGGCACCGGCGGCACCGGCGGCGCACCGAACGCGGCTTCGCTGGTCGACGGCTTCTTCGAGGCGACGTCGTCCTTCTTCTTGTCCCCGCCGCTGAACGCGAAGGCAACGACGGTGATCACGAGGATCACGCCCATCGCTCCGCCGAGCGCGACCAGCAGACGCTTCTTGCCGCGCTTCTCCTCGTCGTAGACTTCGTCTTCGCTGATTGCCTCGTGCGAGTCCGTCCCCCACCCCCAGCCGGCGAGCACGTCCTTCTTGTCGGTGCCGTTGCTGGAGATCGCCCGCTCGGGACGCGGCAACGCCACGACCTGCGCGGGGTTCGCCGTGGGGGGGGCGGCGGCCAGCTCGGTCGCGGCGGAAGGCTCGGCGAGCGTCGGCGTTGCCTGCGCGGCGGGCTTCGCGGTCGGCAGCGTCGGCGGCAGCGGGGTGGGGGCCAGTGTGACGGCGGGCGTGGCGACGGTCTCGGCCTGCGAGATCGACGGCGTGACCGGCGGGCGCGAGGTGAACGGGATCCGGAGGTCGTGCCTGGCAGCGGGCACGCTCGTCGGCGGGTTCGCGGCGGCGACCGCGGCGTTGGTCGCCTCGATGATCGCGTTGGAGCCCAGCACCGCGGTCGTGCTTCCAGAGAACACGGGGTGCGGCGCGGGCGGTGAATGCGGTGAGCCGAGGATCGCGGTCGAGGCGAAGCTCACCGGGCTCGCGGGTGCGGGCGCCACCGGTGCAGCTACCACGGGTGCAGGCGCCACGGGTGCGGGCGCCACGGGTGCAGGCGCCACGGGTGCAGGCGCCACGGTTGCGCCGGGCGGCGTCATCGGGAGCTGCATGCCGGGGTGCGCCGCGAGGGTGCTCGCGATCGGGGGTGGTGACGTCGACGACGCCGGCCTCCCCAAGGCCCACGAGGGCAAACTCGAGGCAGGCTCGGCCAACGGCTTGGCCAACGGCTTGGCTTCGACCTCGGTGCGACCGTCCTGATCGGAGATCGGGGGCGGCCTCGTTGTCGACGCCGGCCTGGCACCGGCGTCGGCGATGCGGACCGGCGCCATGCCGATCACGGTCTGAGCGCCGATCCCGGTGCGATGCGACAGCGGCGGCGGCTCGGTCCCGGAGGCCGGTCTCGGGGCGACCGCGGAAGGCTTGGTGCTCGGTGGTTCCTTGGCGGGGAACTCCGCGGCGATCCAGCGGACGATCCCGTCGCTGTTGTCCGGATAGCCCGCGTCGTCGAGCACGGCGGAGATCTCTGCCGCCATCACCTTCGCGCTCTGGTAGCGGTCCGCGGGATCGCGCGAGAGGGCCTTCTTGCAGATCGCGTCGAGCTCGGCCGGGACGTTCGCGTTGAGCTCGGAGACCGGCTGGATCCGGCCATTGAGCACCGCGACCCGGATCGCGTCCTCGGTCGCGCCGCTGAACAGCCGCACGTGCGCGAGCGCTTCCCACAGGATCACGCCGAGCGAGAACACATCGCTGCGACGATCACCGGCGCCGCCACGCACCCGCTCGGGAGAGCTATAGGCGAGGGTCCCCGTCGCGGGAAGCGCGAGCGCAACCTCGCCGCCCCGCACCACGATCGTCTCGGGCGAGAGCACGCCAAGCGGCTGGCCCTGCTTCTGCGCCTTGTGCACGACCTCGGCCGCGTCTCCGATCAGCTTCGCCGTACCGAGCTCGTCGAGCCGGCGTCGTGCATCGATCACCGCCCGGAGCGTGATGCCCGTGATGCCCGCATCGTTGCTGGACGTCGGTCCGGGACGTCCTGGATCTCCACTCGTGGACACCTGGTCATCCTAGCGTAGGTCCGAGCGGTTCGGCGATGTCCCGCGCGTGCGACTACGATCACCTACACGCGTCGTGATCGAGGTCATCGATCGCGCGCTCAGTGGCTGTTGACGAGGATCGTGCCGATGTAGTCGTACGTGACGAGGCCGGTCGCGGTGAACGGTGCCGCGAACAGCTGGACCTCGTACTCACCATCGCCAAGCGCACAGTGGACCTCGACGCGCGTGCCGGTGCCGGGCGTCGCCTCGCAGGGCAGGTGCGAGCCATCGGCGTTGCCGGTGTCGAGCCTGGCGTACGCCGAGACCTTGGCGCGATACGGGTTATCGAGCACGATGGTGACGTTTCCGGACACCGTGATCTGCGAGCGAGTGGGTTGCTCGAGCAGGAGCCCGAACCGGCCGATCGAGGGCGACAGCAACGCCTGGCGAGCGTAGTCGCCGAGCGAGATCGGCTTCATCGCGAGCTGCCACGCCGGATCCTCGGGGAGGTGGTCGTAGGCGAACAGCGCGGGCGGCGTGAACAGGTACGTCGAGCGGACCGGCTCCTTGGCGCCCGTCGGATCGTCCCACGTGGTGTCGATCAGCAGCCACTCGTCGTCGACGAGCACGGCGTTCCAGGCGTGCAGCGCGCCCTCGAGGCCCGACTTCACGGTGTCGCCCACCGGCGTGAGCCGGCGCGAGGCATCGCGGATCCAGCCGGTCACGTACGCGATCTCGAGACCCGACGCCTTGCCCATCGCGACCATCAGCCGCGCGTAGCCCTCGCAGACGCCAGCCCGCCGGGTGAACACGGCCTCGGCCTGCTGCGACGGGGTGTTCGCGTAGTCGCGTGCGTTGATCTTCGCGAGCGCGTCGTCGTCGTAGTGGAGCCGCAGCGCGACGTAGTCGTGGATCGCCTTGACCCGTCGCTTCTTGTCGGGGAACTGGTCCCGGAGATACGCGCCGACCGTCTGGATCGAGGTCTGCGCGGTCTCGGGCATCGTGGTCACCTTCGGATCGGGCGCGTCGGCGAGCGGCCAGCCTGCGGCGGACTTCGGGATCTCCGTGGTGCCCGGCGCGGGCGGCGGCGGTGCCTGGTCATCGCGGTGCTTGACGGCCCACGGGTCGGGCGCGGTGTCGCTGTCTCCGTAGCGATCGTCGTCGGGCTTGCGGTGATCGAAGCGATCCGCGAACCCGAGCAGCCAACCGCGCAGCGTCGTCGCGATCGGGCCGTCGTGGCCCTCGAGCATCCAGTCGCCGCGCACGGCGAGCGCCCGGAACGCGGTCTGGCGGCCGAGCCACAGAGTGCAGCCGAGGAACAGGCCATTGATGATCAGCGTGCGCAGCACGAGCCGATCGAGCCTGGTCAGGATCTGCTTGCTCGCCGGCTGCTTGCTGCGGCGCCACAGGTGGAACAGCTCCCAGCCGACCGGGATCAGCGGGAACAGCAGGAGCCCGATCAGCAGGGCGAGCCACTGCGACGCGTTCTCGTACGCGGCGAGCGAGGACGCCACCCAGAACCCGAACAGCGGCGTCAGCACCATCGTGCTGAGCCAGACCGCGCGGAGCAGGTGCCTGCCGACCCACATGGCCAGCTGTGCGGGTCGGGAGCTCATGGCCGGTGTCGTAGCGCGTTCGCGGCGGTTGCGCCGGGCGGATCCACCGGAGCTCGCGGCGTGGCGGATCGCTGCCCGAAGCGTTGCGTTCCGCAACGGGGAGCCAGCCCGGTCACTGGCGTGTGACCAATAACATGTTGATCCTGCCCGGCTTCCCGGGGCACGAATCGTGCTCCCCGATGCCCACGATGGTTCGTCATCCCCTCATGCTCGCTCTGGCTCTGGCGTCTCTGGCGTTCGGCGCCTGTGGTGGCGCCGGGGATCTCGAGCATCCCGCCAACGCCCCCCACCAGAGCAACATCGGGCTCGACTGGCGCGATCAGGTCATCTACCAGATCATGATCGACCGGTTCGACAACGGCGATCCGAACAACGACATCAACGTCCAGGTCAGCGTGCCGGGCAAGTATCACGGCGGCGACTGGCAAGGCGTCATCGACCGGCTCGACTACCTCGAGACGCTCGGCGTCACCGCGCTGTGGATCTCGCCGGTCGTCAAGAACACCGAAGAGGACGCTGGGTTCGCGAGCTATCACGGCTACTGGACCCAGGACTTCCTGCGGCCGAACGCCCACTTCGGCGATCTGTCGAAGCTGCGCGAGCTGATCGACAAGGCGCACGGCAAGGGCATGCTCGTGATCCTCGATGTGGTCACCAACCACATGGGCCAGCTCTGGTACTACGACATCAACGGCAACGGCCAGCCCGACGACACGGTGTTCGGCGGCGGCTTTTCGCACACCTGCTTGCAGATCTGCCAGCAGAACCCGGCGTCGTGCAGCGCCGACGAGCTCGTGTATTGCACCGACGGCAAGGGCTACCTCGAGCGGATCATCGAATGGGACCCCGACTACGATCCGCGCGGCGTCCAGGGCTGGACCTCGCTCGGCTACTCCGGCACCGCCGATATCCGGTTCACCGACTGGCCGAAGCAGAACCGCACGCCGCCGCCGCGGCCGCCCGACTGGTTCGGCTGGCCCGAGGACAAGCCGTGGTTTGACGATCCGACCTGGTACAACCGCAAGGGTCGCGTCTACGTCTGGTGGCACGAGGCCGACTACTCGAAGGAATTTGTCCGCGAGCAGGAGACCAAGGGTGACTTCCCCGGCGGCCTCAAGGACCTCGACACCGACAACGCCGACGCCAAAGAAGCGCTGATCCGGTCGTTCGAGTACTGGATCGAGGTCGCCGACTTCGACGGCTTCCGGATCGACACCGTCAAGCACATCGATCGTCCCGAGGTCGCCCGCAACCTGCGCGCCTTCTGGGGTGAGTTCACCGATCGCATGCGCAAGAAGGCCGCCTCGCTCGGCAAGCAGAACTTCTTCATCTTCGGCGAAGGCTTCGACGCCAACGACGAGCTGATCGGCAGCTACACCTTCGGCGGCAGCGACGCGACCGGCAACTTCGGCCGGTTCGACTCGATGTTCTACTTCTCGCAGAAGTACCGCGGCATCGACCCCGTGTTCGGGCAGAACCAGCCGACGAAGAACCTCGAGTGCCTCTACAACTCGAGGATGGGTCGTAACCCCACCGATCCGTTCTGCGTCCAGAACGGGTTCCCCGCCGGTCCGACGTACCAGAACACGCCGCACGCCCAGCCCGCAGCCGGCGGCATCGGCCTCGCGCCGACCCAGGTGATGGTCAACTTCCTCGACAACCACGACCTGCCGAGGTTCCTGTTCGACCACGATCCCGACGTCCTGCGCGCCGGCCTCATGTACCTGATGACGTGGGATGGGATCCCCTGCATCTACTACGGCACCGAGCAGCTGTTCGCCGGTGGCGTCGATCCGAAGAACCGCGAGGACATGTTCGACGGCAACAAGCAGCAGGGCTTCGCGCCGTTCGCGACCGACCACCCGACGTTCCAGCTGGTCGAGGCGCTGATCGCGATGCGCAAGGCCAACCCGGCGCTGACGCACGGCACGGTGTCACCCGCGTGGTCGACGTCGGTGACCGGGCCTCGCCGCGATGCGGGCATCTTCGCGTTCGAACGCGTCGCGCCCGAGCAGACGGCGCTCGTGGTGCTGAACACGAGCGGGCAGAGCAGCGAGTCCTGCGCCCCCGCCACCGAGGGCGGTGCCTGCGTGGCGACCTCGTTCCCCGCGGGCACCGTGCTGACCGACGTGATGCCCGGTGGCGAGAGCCTGACCTTCACGGTGAAGGTCGATCGCACGATCGACGTCACGGTGCCCGCGCACTCGGGCCGCGTGCTGATCAAGAAGTAGCCCGCGGCGGTGGGTAACCCTGGGGTCAGTCTCCGAGCCGGCGTTGCGATCCGCAGCGCTTCGCGGGGCCGCGGCCTGGAACCTTGCGAACCGATTGAGGCGGTTGCTGGCATGCGCCATGCGTCGCTCGGCAGCATCATGCTTCGCCCTGCCGCGCTGGTCGTGTTGCTGGTTGGCTGTGCCGATGCCGGGATCGCCGACGACTCGGAGGTGACGTCCGAGGCGCCGCTGATCGGCGTCGACGGCAGCCACGACCAGGCCGATCGCAGCTGCAACGTGGTGCTGCGCGATCTCAGGCGCAACTCCATCGGCTTCTCCTACGAGTCCGTGGGATCGAGCTGGGTCTGGCAGGGCACGGTGGAGATCTCGGAGGCCGCGCTCGGCGAGGGCCTCGTGCCGCAGGTGCTCTACCAGTCCGGATCGGATCCCGCGTGGCACCGCGCCACCGCGACCCCGGTCAGCGAACCCGCGACGCCGGGCTACGCGCGGTTCACGGTCCGGCTGACCGAGGGGCTGCCGGGACCTGGGATGAGTGGCACGGCACTCGGGAACACGCGGATCCAGGTCGTGCCCTACCTCCCGCTCGCCGCGGGCGGACGGCTGTTCGATCACAACCGCCACCCGAGCGACTTCGACAACTACCTCGTGACCTCGCCGGAGTTCGCGATCTCGAGCGCTGCCGCGGTCTGCGCGCCACCGGCGGGACCCACGCGCGCCAAGCTCACGTTCGCAGCCGACTTCAGCGAGCGCCGCGAAGGCGTGCTCGCACCGGGTGGCGACGTCACGATCTCGTACGACCCGGCGCGCCTGCCGACCTGCCGCAATGGCCAGGGCGGCAACCCGCTATGGGACATCACCGCGCACGTCCAGTTCGAGCCCGGTGGCGAGCGCCGCGATGTCAGCGTGCGCGACGCGGCGGCGACGCTCGCGGTGCCCGCCACGGCGCGCGGAGTGACCCTGTGGTTCGAGAACACGAGCACCTCGGGTTGCCAGACCTGGGACTCGAACCTCGGCCAGAACTATCACTTCAACACGCTCACCCCGCCGCAGTGGATGGGCGAGGTCCGCAACCTGATCACGCGCGACGGCGACGACGCATGCGACGGCGGCGGCCTGGCGACGTTGTCGTTCAACTTCGGCACCTGGGCCCGCCAGCGCGCGTTCCACACGAACCTGTGCTTCCAGGTCTACGAGCCCGGCCTGACCGACCGAGACGATCCGGACCTCTGGCAAGCGCTCGACGTCAGCCTGCACTATCGCTTCGTCGGCCAGACCGCGTGGACCACGTTGCCGGTCAACTTCGATCGCCGCACCGGCAATAACGCGCGCTACCGGATGTCGTGGCGCGAGCTCGATCCGTTCCGCACGTACCACTGCCCCGAGGTCGCGCCCCACCCGTCGCAGGACGGCATGTATGCCGAGGTCCAGCTCGAGTACTACATCGTCGTCAACGGCGGCGAGCTCCGGCCGGCGCCCGGGGCCGCGTTCGCTGCCACGTTCGCCGACTACCCCGACGGGTTCTGGCACACCGGCGGCTGCGGGCTCTAGCCAGCGTCGGCCACGGGCGACGGTCCGAGCCGGCATGCGTTAGCATCGTGGGGACTTGGCAGTCCCCGTCCCCGCGCCGATCTGGAGGTTCGTCTCTGCTCGAGCGCTGAACACGTTCGGTCGTGCGGTGATCAACACGACCGTGCTGTGGGAGCTCTACGCGCGCACCCACGACAAGCTCGTGCTCTCGGCCGTCGGGATCATGCAGGTCATCCCGGTGATCGCGCTGTTCATCCCGGCCGGGACGATCGCCGACCGGTTCGATCGCCGGCTGCTCGCGACGGTCGCGGCACTGGGGATGGGCACGGTCGGGATCGGCCTCGCGATCGCGTCCGCGCTCGGCGCGCCGGTCGCCGTGTACCTCGCGCTGCTGCTGCTCCAGGGCTGCGTGGTGGTCGTGCACTCCCCGGCGACGTCCTCGCTGCTCGCGAACCTCGGTACCCGCGAGGAGCTGCCGCGGGCGAACCGGATGCTGTCCAGCCTGTCGGAGACCGCGCAGATCACGGCGCCCGCGGTCGCCGGGCTCGCGCTGCTGGCGATCGCTCCGCAGTGGGTCTACAGCGCGGTCGGGATCACCGCGCTGACCTCGGCGACGCTCTATCGATCGTTGCCTGCCACCACGCGCGCGGCACCGGCCGTCGCCAAGCCCGGTGACTGGCGGATCGGGCTGCGCTTCATCTTCCGGTCGCCGCTGCTGCTCTCGGCCCTGACGCTCGACATGTTCGCGATCCTGTTCGCCGGGGTGACGGCGCTGCTCCCCGCGATCGCCACCGACATCCTCCACGTCGGACCGTTCGGCTACGGCATCCTGCGCGCGTCGCAGCCGGTCGGAGCGGTGGCGATGGCGCTCATCGGTGGTCGGCTGCGCGCATGGAAGAAACCCGGCCGCGTGCTGCTGATCGTGGTCGCGCTGTATGGCCTGGCGACGATGGGCATCGGGCTCTCGACCTGGTTGCCGATCACGGCGGTGTGCCTGGTCGCGTGTGGAGGCCTCGACAACATCAGCGTCGTGATCCGGCTGACGCTCGAGCAGCTGGTCGTGCCCGACGCGATCCGCGGCCGGGTCTCCGCGGTCCACTACGTGTTCATCGGGATGTCGAACGAGCTCGGCGCGGCCGAGTCGGGGCTCGCCGCGAAGCTGTTCGGCACCGTGCCGGCGATCGTCGGCGGCGGTGTGGTCGCGGTGCTCGTCGTCGCCACCGTGGTCATGAAGTGGCCGCAGCTCGCCGACATGCCGCCGCTCGCCGAGCTGCGCCCGCCCGACGAGGGGTCAGGAGCCTGACCCCTAATGGATGCGGGCGACGATCGTGCGATGCGCGAGGATCTCGGTCTCGATCGCGGCGAGCTCGGCCGCGCGGGCTCGCCACGCGTCGGGTGCGGCGTCTCGAGCGAGCGACAGGAACACGTCGCGGTGGCGAACCTCGGCGGTCGTGAGGCTCGCATAGAGCTCGCGTGATTTCGGATCCTCGAGAGACTCCGCGAGCAGCCCGAGCCGCTCGGCGGAGCGACCTTCGATGACCGCGAACACCAGCAGGCGATCGAGCAGCCGGTCTGGCTCGCGCACGCGAATGTGCTTGCGCAGCGCGGCCGCGTAGTCATCGCCGTGGTCGTAGCTCGCGGCCTGACCGCGGCGCGACATCAGCTGCGCGACCTGGACGACGTGGCGGGTCTCGTCGTGTGCGAGGCGCGCCATCGCGGTGACGAGGTCGGCGCGATCAGGATAGCTGCGGATCAGCGATAGCGCGGACTGCGCTGCCTTGCGCTCGCAGTGCAGGTGATCGGCATGCACGGCCTCGAGGTCGGCGAGCGCGATCGCGATCCATCGCGGGTCGCTCGCGCGCAGGGGCAGCGCATCGCCTAGCTGCGGGATCTCGTGCATCGAGGCCATGCTACATTCGGTCGCCCACGTGAAGAAGGCCGAGCACAGCGGAGAGCTGTTCAGGAACCAATGCCTCGAAGGGCTGCGGCGCGCCGAAGCGCTGCGTCCCGAGATCATCGCGAACCCCACGCGCACGGTCGAACAGATCTTCGTTCGCTACAACCAGCTCCTCACCGCGGCCAGCACGAGCAACGCGCTCGCCGGGCTGATGTCGGAGGTCCATCCCGACGAGTCGATCCGCGACATCGCCCGCGAGTGCGAGCAGGAAGTCTCGCGGTTCTACTCCGACCTCGCCCTCGACCGGGACCTCTACGATGCGCTCGCCGCCGTCGAGATCTCGGACGCGGATGCCGACACCCGGCGGTTCGTGACGCACACGCTGCGCGACTACCGGCGCGCAGGCGTCGACAAGCCGCCCGAGGTTCGCGCCCGCCTCAAGCAGATCGACGAGGAGCTGACGAAGCTCGGCCAGCAGTTCTCGAAGACCATCTCGGAGGACGTGCGGTCGATCGAAGCCGATCCGAGCCGGCTCGCCGGGCTGCCGTCCGACTTCATCGCCTCGCATCCTCCCGAGGCCGACGGCAAGGTCCGGATCACGACGGACTACCCCGACTACAACCCGTTCATGACCTACGCCGTCGATGACGATCTGCGGCGGCAGCTCTACATCGCGTTCCGCAGCCGCGGCGATCAGCAGAACGAAGCGGTGCTGCGTGACATCCTCGCGCTGCGTGCCGAGAAGTCCTCGCTGCTCGGGTTCCCCGACTGGGCGGACTACATCACCGCCGACAAGATGATCGGCAGCGGGACACGGGCGTCCGAGTTCATCGAGAAAGTCTGGAAGCTCGCGGCGCCACGCGCCGAGCAGGACTACGCCGAGCTGCTGCGCCAGCTACGCACCGTGGCCCCCGGGGCCACCGAGGTCGCGGACTGGCAGAAGGTGTGGCTCGAGAACCTGGTCAAGAAGGAGCGCTACGAGGTCGACGCGAGCTTTGTCCGCCGCTACTTCCCGTACGAGCGGGTGCTCGCGGGCCTGCTCCAGATCACGTCGGAGATCTTCGATCTGACCTATCTGCCGCTCGCCGATGCCGTGCGCTGGCATCCGAGCGTGCTCGTCTACGACGTGATCCGTGGCCACGGCCCCGCAGCCACGAAGCTCGGCCGGATCTACCTCGACATGCATCCCCGCGAGGGCAAGTACAAGCACGCCGCCCAGTTCCCGCTCAAGGATGGCGTCCGCGGGGTGCAGCTGCCCGAGGGGGTGCTGGTCTGCAATTTCCCATCGCCGTCCGCGAGCGCGGAGGGTGAGCCGGCGGCTCCCGCGCTGATGGAGCACGACGACGTCGTGACGATGTTCCACGAGTTCGGCCACCTGATGCACCACGTGCTCGGCGGTCACCAGCGCTGGATCACGCAGAGCGGCGTCTCGACCGAGTGGGACTTCGTCGAGGCGCCGTCGCAGATGTTCGAGGAGTGGGCGTGGAGCTACGACACGCTCGCGCGGTTCGCGCGCCATCACGAGACCGGCGAGGTGATCCCGAAGGAGCTGGTCGAGAAGATGCGGCGCGCCGACAAGTTCGGGCTCGGCACCGCCACCGTGCAGCAGATCTTCTACGCCGCGATCTCGCTCGGGTTTCACCGCACCGATCCGAAGCAGCTCGACCAGCTCGCCGAGGTTCAGAAGCTCCAGAAGCGCTACACCCCGTTCGCGTACGTCGCGGGGACGCGGTTCCACGCCTCGTTCGGTCACCTCGTGGGCTACTCGGCGATGTACTACACGTACCAGTGGTCGCTCGTGATCGCGAAGGACCTGCTGACGCCGTTCGAGAACCACGGATTGATGGCGAAGGCCATCACGTTCGCCTATCGCGACAAGGTGCTCGCCCCGGGTGGCAGCCGGGACGCCGCGGACCTGGTTCGAGACTTCCTGGGGCGTGAATACGACTTCACCGCGTACGAGCGGTTTCTCGTCGCGTGACCCGTCGCCGGCCGATCTCCATTGCAGGACACTTGTCGCAATGAGCGTACAATCATCCGAAGTCCAGCGTTTCCTGGTGAATAGAAGTTGACCTGTGATCGTGAATACGAAAACGTCTAGTGGTCACGCATGATGAGCTCGAACGCGCTTCGCACCACCGCTGTTCGGGTCCTTGTGACACTGGCCGTGCTCGTGACCTTCACGGGCTGCGGCAAGAAGGCGGACACGCCCAGCGCGCCGGACTGCGCGACGGCGGTGCAGAACGCGTTGGCGATCTCCAAGGCCGATATCAAGGCCGCGCTTCCTGGCATGGACGATCAGGCGATGGAGAAGCTGAAGGCCGCGTCGCTCACCCGGTGCGAGCAAGACAAGTGGTCGGCGGAATCGCGGACCTGCATGGCGACCGCGAAGACAGGCAGCGAGGTCACGCAGTGCGAAGCGAAGAAGACGCCGGCGCAGCGCGATAGCTTGCTGAAGGCGATCCAGGAAGCGGTCCCACCGGCCCCGGATTCGGGCTCGGGGAGCGACGCAGGTTCGGCCGGCGCCGCGGGCTCCGGATCGGCCGGCGCAGGCTCGGCCGCGAAGCAGTAGCGCCGATCCGGTCGTCGAGAACCGTGCGTGCGCGACGACAATTGTCGTCGTAACGCGACGAGTGACGGCGGTGTTGTGACGATGAAAGACATCGCTTTGCTTTCACCGGATCGCCGGATGCCTTAGAACCGAGGCTCACAACACCCCCCGGAGATTTTTCGATGAACAAGATGATGATCGCGATGCTCGCCGCTCTGTCCCTGCTGTCGGTTGCTGGCTGCAAGAAGAAGGGCGGCGCTGGCGACATGATGGCGAAGCAGGAGCAGTTCGCCAACGACATGTGCAAGTGCAAGGAGCACGACGTCGAGTGCGCCAAGAAGGTCACCGACGACATGACCAAGTGGGCGACCGAGATGTCCAAGAACGCCAAGCCGGGCGACGTCGAGAAGATGTCCGACGAGGACACGAAGAAGATGATGGACATCTCCAAGAAGATGACCGACTGCTCGACCAAGGCGATGATGCCTGACATGGGCGCGGCTGGCGCGGGCGGCGCGGGCGGCGCGGGCGGCGCGGGCAGCGCGGGCGGCGAAGGCGGCGCGGGCGGCGCGGGCGGCGCGGCGGGCTCGGCAGCGGGCTCGGCAGCGGAGCCCGCGGGCTCGGCGGCAGCTCCGGCTGGCTCGGCGGCTGGCTCGGCGAAGTAACTCGCCACGGCACGGCATTCGCCGCGCTACACCTGGGGCTCGCGTCGTTGACGCGGGCCCTTTGGCTTTTCGGAGAGATGACCATGGTTCGACCGAGGTTGCTGATGGTGGCGCTCGCGGCGGCCGGGTGCAGCCACAAGCCCGCCGACGAGGCGAAGGGTGCCTGTGAGATCGCGGTCGCCAGGGACGTCGATGCGTCGCTTGCCAAGCGCAAGCCTGCGATCGATGACAGCCCGGAGCCGGACCTTGCCGCGAGGCTGAAGACTGGGTTGGCCGCGGTGTGTCTCGAGGACCGCTGGTCGGCAGACGTCGTCAGATGCTTCACCACCGCGACCGACGTCGGCCCGTGCAAGGACGGCCTGACGCCCGAGCAACGCCAGCGCTACGTCAGCGTGTCGATGAAGCTACGGATGGGCAGTCGGAGGTAGCGGTGCGTCAGCGCCGCGTCAGATCGCGGGTGATGTTCTTCTGGTGCGCCTCGAGGGTGCCGCCGCCGATCTCGATCAGCTTGGTGTCGCGCAGGAACTGCTCGACGCGGTACTCGGTGCAGTAGCCATAGCCGCCGAGCACCTGGACCGCGGCATCGGCGACCTCCTTCGCGGCGGTGGCGGCGAACAGCTTCGCGGCGTCGGTGCCGAGCCGGTTGCGCTGGGTCGGGCCGACGGTGGCGGCCACGTTGTAGGTCAGCGCGCGCATCGCCTCCACCTTGGCGTAGCTCTCGCCGATGTAGCGCTGGATCTGACCGTGCTCGGCGAGCGGCTTGCCGAAGCTTCGGCGCTCGACCGAATACGTGACCATGGTGTCGAGGCAGCGGCGGGCCATCCCGAGGCTCATCGCCGCGAGCCCGAGCCGCTCGATCTCGAGGTTGCGCATCATGTTCGTGACGCCGCCGCCCTCGGTGCCGAGCAGGTTCTCGACCGGCACGCGGCAATCCTCGAACACGAGCTCGCACATCGACGACGCGCGCATGCCCATCTTCGGGATCTTCGCGCTCGTCGAGAAGCCGGGGAACCCGCGCTCGACGATGAAGCTCGTCAGCCGGTCTTCGAGCTTGGCATAGACGATGAACACGTCGGCCTCGCAGCCGTTGGTGATGAAGGTCTTGCGACCGTCGAGCACATAGGCGTCACCGTCTCGCCGCGCCGTGGTCTGCATCCCCAGCACGTCGGTGCCGACGGCGGGCTCGGTCATGCCCATCGCGCCGATCACCGCGCCGGTGAGCGTGCCCGAGAGGTAGCGCTTGCGCTGCGCGGTGTTGCCGGCCCAGTAGAAGTTGTTGACGAACAGCAGCGCGTGGGCGAGGTAGCCGAGCGTGAACCCGGGATCGGAGTAGCCGAGCTCGTCGTGGACGATGCACGACGCGACGGCGTCCATGCCGGCTCCGCCGTCGGCGTCGGGGATCGTGACGCCGATCAGCCCGAGCTCACCGAGCTCGCGCAGGAGCTTGGCGTTGAACGTCCCGGACTCGTCGTGCGCCATGGCCTGGGGCTCGACGCGCGTCTGCACGAACTGCCGAATGGTCTTGCGCAGCAACTCGTGCTCATCGGGAGAAATCGAAGGAGCCATGACAGCAGCCATCAGGGACCTTACCTCAGGTGCCCCGAGCGCAGATCCGGTCACGGAGGTCGTGGCAGAAAACTGACCATGCGGAGGTTCCGGGCCGGAAAATGGTTACATTTGGCGGGTGAACGGGATCGATCGCTGGACGGCCGGCCAGCCTGCGGTGCTGGTCGCCAATCCGACCGCGCAGAGCGGCAAGGCGGCGGAGTGGATCCGGAGCGCCCGCGCGCTGCTCGATGAGGTCCAGATCGCCCACCGGTTCGTGGCCACCCAGCCCGAAGGCCGGACGATCGAGGAGGTGCGGGCGCTCGTCGATCAGGGGGCTCGCGTCGTCATCGCGATGGGTGGCGATGGCACGTTCGCGGAGGTCGCCAAGGGGATCCTCGCCTCCCAGCACGGCGGCGAGGTCGCCATGGGGATGCTGCCCACTGGCACCGCGAACGATCAGGGAAAGTCGTTCGGGCTCGATGCGGGACCGGGCGCGCTCGAGCGCAACATCGCGGTGATCGCCGCCGGCGAGACGGTGGGGTGCGACGTCGGCCTGCTCGTGGTCGAGCGCAACCTCAAGGAGATCCATCGCGATCTGTTCTTCGATTCGTTCAGCATCGGCCTCGGTGCGGCGAGCCTGGAGACGCGGAACCGCGACCGCGAGCGCGTCGGGCGCATCCCGGGCCTGGGCGCCGTGTACCGCGATCAGCTGGTGTATGCCGGTGCGGTGCTGCAGCGGTTCGTCGAGAGCTACGTCGTCGACATCAAGTTCGATCTCGACGCGGTGATCGATGGCGTCGTCTATTCGTTCGACCACCTGCTCGACGTGATCGTGAAGAACACGAAGATCTTCGGCGGCGAGTGGATCTTCGACCCGGCGACCGAGTCCGATGACGGCAAGTTCGAGCTGGTGCCGATCGCCGGCCGGCGCGATTTCGGGACCAAGCTGCTGGGCAGTCTCCGGCGGAGCCCGGTCGGGGTCGACGACCTCAAGTTGCTCGGCTTCGAGCACGCCGAGCCGATCGCCGGCTCCAGATTCGAGCTTGGGGTGCGGACACCCGGCGGCACGCTGCCGGCGGCCCAGTGCGATGGCGAGGAGCTACCGGCCGGAGATCGTTACCGGATCGAGGTCGTGCAGCGCGCCCTGCGCCTGGTCGTGCCTCGCAACCATGTCGATCCGTCCCACACCGATCGCAGCGGATCGCACTCGTTCCCGTAACCCTGCTAGGGAAATTCGCGCCAGAACCCGAAGCCCGCCGTGTCGTTCGGGGCAGGCGTACCGTTCGTGGTCCGCAGCGAGGTCTTGCAGTGCTCCACACCATCGATCAAGACCCTGAGATCGTACCCGCGGGTGCACGGGTTGTTGCCGCAGTTGAGGCCGCCCGTCGGAAATCCCACGAGGAGGTCGGTGAAGCCGTAGCGGAGGGTCTGCCCCACCAGCGTGATGTCGGTGGGCGTGTTGTTGATGTCCGAACGCGCCAGGATCGTGAAGGTCACGTCGTGACCCTGGTCGGGCCGGCCGAAGTAGCCGGTCATGACGCGGTCCTCCTGGCCGTTGTTGTTGTTCTGGCCCCTGATCAGCTCCACGGAGGGGAGCATCGAGGCCCCGGGTGTCGTGCAGCTGAAGATCGGGTTCACGTGCATCGTCTGGTGCGCGATCGTGGCCTCGGCGTGGCCATCGATCGAGACCTGGGCCCGCACGGCGACATCGACGTCCCCGATGTCGGGGTTGATCATCGTCGCCAAGAAACCACCGGCGTTGTCGGAGACGGCCGGCACCCACGGCCCCCCGTCGGCGGAGACCGCGACTTCGTCGACGGCGTAGCCGGAGGCCGGGGCGACCTGGATCGTGCCTGCCGCCGTGAGGCCTCCGGTGTTCAAGGTCTGGGTGAAGGTCGGGAACGTGATCATCGGGATCGCGATCGCCACCGTGATCACGCTGTCCTGTGACAGCGTCGCGTCCTGATACGCCACCTCGGCCGACACGGCGTTGGGACCCTCCGCCGCGAGAGGGACCGTGATCTGGATCGGTTGGGTGAGCGCGCTCGACAGGTCGATGGCCTGCTGGGCCACCGGTTGGCCGTCGACCTTGACGGTCAGCGTCCCGGGTTGCTCCGAGCGGAACCCGGAGGTCACGCTGCCCGAGTACGCCATCGTGAACCGGTCGGTGGTGGTCGCGGCCGGCGTCAGGGTGAACGACGCGAGCGCGCCGTTGGCCAGATCCGCGTCGTCGATCCCGCAGCCCGCCGTGGTCGCGGCGAGCAGACACATCACGCTGAGGATCTTCATTGCTTACCTCCCTGGTCGCCGAGATGGAAGACGAGCTCGATCTGCCCGCCGACGAACGCGCTCGAGTACTGCAGATCCTTGGTCGCGGCGATCACGCGGCCCGTCAGCCCGAACGACAGGCTGACCGGAGCGGTCCGGTGCTTGTCGAGAAACGACCACCGCAGGGTGGCGCCGGTGAACAAGCCCGAATAGTTGGACGCGAAGTCGGCGGTCCCCTTGCCGATCGCGGCCCCGACGGCGAGCTGCAGGATCAGGGGATGACCGGTCTCGACGATCAGCTGGGGGGTGATGAACGCCAGGTTCCGCGAGTCGCTGCGGGCGGCGTGGTCGTAGCCCAGCCCGAGCCCGAGCCGGTGGACGTCCAGGCGTTCGTTGCCGAGCAAGAACGCGAGACGCCCACCGTATTCGAAGGCGGTGGTGGTCTCGAGCATCTGGTCGGGCGTGTCCTTGAACAGCACCGGGCCAGCGCTCGCGAGCGCGAGCTGGAGTTGATACGAGTGGGTGATGTCGGCGAACTTCCGCGCGGATTCGTCGGCGTGGGCCGCCGCTGGTTCGGCGCGGGCGACCGCTGGAAAGGCTGCCGCCACGCTCAAGCTAGTCAAGATGAGTCGGACCGGGTGCATGAAACCTCCATGGAGCAACGTCGGTTGTGCAGCGCGTGCTCCTTCGACCGTCGACCCTTTGCCAGTCGCGTTCCAGGTCACCATCCCCTGGCGAGCGGCCGTAGCGATGGCTCGTGATGACCGTTAGGCAGCATTTGTACAGTTGTGCATCGCGCGAACGGAGGCGAGGTGGGTCTCGTTCGGGCGACGCAGGCAAACTGGTCCACGAGGCGCCGACGTAGGCGCGCTCGGCGCGCTGCTGCGATGTCATGAACCGTCGGCGTCGCTACGGCTTGCAGCCGGCGGCGGTCGCGTTCTGCGTGAGCTCCGCCAGGGACCGGCCGCACACCGCTGCCATCCGGCGAAGTGCATCGGCCGACAGCCGGTCGGTCGGTAGCGACCAGAAGTCCGCGGTCTCGTTGCCGAGCCGGAGTCGCGCGTCGAGCGGCATCTGCTCGCAACCGAGCACGGTCGCGACCATGGCCACGAACTGGTCGCACTCGGCGATGCCCACCTGGAGGCTGGAGAGCCGCGCCGCGGCGATCGCGATCGAGGTGCGATCGTCGATGCCCCCGCCGAGCGTCGCGAACATCCGCTCGCGATCCCTGGGCTCGAGCAGACCGGCGCAGCGACCGAGATCGTCCTCGGTCATGGTCGCGAAGCAATCGATGGCAGGGGGCGACCACGTGTCCTGGGTGCAGCGCGTCTTCATGGCTTCGAGGACGGTCTCGCCGGGACCGCGGACCCCGCGGGTGCCACGCTCGATCCCGGCCGCTGCCTGACCACAGCCGCGCGTCTCGTCGGTGAGCGGAACGGGCGGCGACGGTCGTGGCGGTGCTTCGCCGCAGCCCAGCACGGCCAAGACACCCAGCACGACGGCTCTCACGCCGTCACCATAACAAGCGCACGCGCACACCGGTACCGGACACTTGCTGGCAGGCGCAGTTGCCTGCCAGTTCGCATCGCCATCAGACCACCAGCGGGGACGCACCCGCCGCCTGCTCGCGCAGCAGCTTGGCGTAGGAGCCGTTCTTGGCGACGAGCTCGTCGTGGGTTCCGCGCTCGACGATCTCGCCGCGCTCGATCACGACGATCGCGTCCGCCTTGCGGATCGTCGACAGCCGGTGCGCGATCACGAGGCTGGTCCGGTTCGAGAGCAGCGGCTCGAGGGCGGCCTGGATCAGCTGCTCGTTGTGGGTGTCGAGCGCGCTCGTCGCCTCGTCGAGGATCAGGACCCGCGGGTTCTTGAGCAACGCGCGCGCGATCGCGATCCGCTGGCGCTCGCCGCCGGACAGCCGATAGCCGCGGTCTCCGACGATCGTCTGGTAGCCGTCGGGCAACCCGGCGATGAAGTCGTGGATCTGCGCTGACCGCGCGGCCTCCTCGATCTCCGCGGTGGTCGCGTCGGGGCGTGCGTAGCGCAGGTTCTCGAGGATCGAGACGTGGAACAGATAGGTCTCCTGCGTGACGACCGCGATGTGAGAGCGCAATGACGCGAGGTCGAGCGTACGGATGTCATGGCCATCGAGCCGGACGACGCCCCCACTCGGGTCGTAGAGCCGGGTCACGAGGGCCGCGAGCGTGCTCTTGCCGGCGCCCGAGTGACCGACCACCGCGACCACCTGCCCCGGCTCGACCACGAGGTCGACGTCACGCAGCGTGAGCGGCTCGTCAGCGGCGTACTTGAACGCGACGTGCTCGAAGTGGAGCGCACCCTCCACCTTGTCGAGCACCCGCGCATCGGGTGCGTTCGTGATCTCCGGCTGCAGGTCGAGCACCCCGAAGATCCGGTCGAAGTACGCGTACGACGTCACGACCTCGACCCGCACGCCCGCGAGGTCCGAGGCCGGCGAGTAGAGGCGCTTGAGCAGCGCCACGAACGCGACGATGGTGCCGAGCTCGAGCTCCCCGCTGATCACGAGCAAGCCGCCGACCGCGTACACCATCGCGGGTCCGACGTCCTCGAAGAACTTCATCATCATCTGGAACCAGCGGCCGACCAGGTTGTGGCGCAGCGAGATGTCCAGCAGCTCACCGGTCTTGGCCTCGAGCCGTGCCGCCTCGTGCGCCTCGGCGCCGGACACCTTGACCAGCAACGCGCCGGAGACCGACAACGTCTCGAGCAGCACGCCGGTGACCTCGGCCAGCGAGGCCTGCGCCTGCCGCTTGAGCTGCTTGCGGCGCTGGCCCACGCGCCGGGTCGGCAGGATGAACACCGGCAGCAGCGCGAGGGCCACGATCGACAACCGCCAGTCGAGCCACAGGATGGCGGTGATCGCGGTCGCGACCACGAGCGCGTTCTGCGCCAGCTTGACGAGGTTGTCCTGGAGCATCTGGCCGACGCCCTGGACATCGTTGAGGACGCGCGACACGACCTCGCCCGGCTTCGAGGTCATGAAGTAACTCAGGGACTGGCGCTGGACGTGGCGGAATACCTGGTTCCGCAGGTCGAACATGACGTGCTCGGCGATGTACGCGGCGAGGTAGCGCTGTGCGACGCCGAGCAGCCCTGCGACCAGCGGCGCCGCGATCATCGCGCCAGCGAGCCCGAATAGCTCGGTGCGATCGTGGTGTGGGATCGCCTCGTCGACGATCAGCTTGATGCACAGCGGCGGCACCAGGCCGAGGGCGGCTCCGACGATGATCGCGGTGATGACGAGCGCGACCTGTGCACGATAGGGGCGCAGGTAGGTGAAGATCCGCCGCAGCGTCGCACGCTGGACGTCCGGCAGATCCTTCGGATCGATGTGGCTCCGCCGGGTCGTGGTGACGGTCACCACTTTGCTGCTCCCGCCATGCGCCTGTACCATCGCACGAACACATGTTCGTCGTCTTCGAAGGCATCGATGGTGGAGGCAAGACGACGCTGTCGAACCTCGTCGCGCAGCGTCTCCGCGGCAGCGGACTCGCGGTCGAGCACGTTCGCGAGGGCGGCACGTTCGCCTCGAGCGTGACGCAGGCGATGCGCGAGCTCGGCCGCGATGCACGCAACCTCGCACTCAGCCCGCGCGCCGAGCTGATGCTGTACCTGACGCGCGAGATCCAGCTGCTCGACGAGGCGACCCGACCTGCCCTCGCGCGCGCCGACGTCGTCATCGCCGATCGCTTCGTCTCCACCGCCGAGGTCCTTGCCGTCTACGGTCGGCGGATGCCTGCCGCCGAGGTCGAGCCGCTCGTCACCGCCTCGACCGGCGGGCTGATCCCCGATCTGACCGTCCTCGTCGATGTCGATCCGCGGATCGCGCGCGCTCGCCGCCGCGTCTCGAAGATCCAGTCCGCCGACGACAAGCCGCCGTCGCGCAAGGGGCT
>JAGSPR010000423.1 GCA_018262455.1 Deltaproteobacteria bacterium
GCCGGCAAGGATGCGCGCGCGCGCGCCGACAACATCCTCAGGTCAGCCGGGGGGGCCTCGATCCATCGCCTGCGCGATGCCGACATGGGCATCATCAACATCAACCCCGCCAACTCCACCGAGACCTCGGAGGAGGGCAACAACGATACGTCCGCGTTCGAGAAGGACATCATCACGATCGTCCACGCCGAGTTCGAGCTCGACGACGAGTGATCAAGGCACGACGGCCGTGCGGAGCGCCTCGCCGAGATCGCGGTGCTTCCACTGGAAGCCTAGCTCGACGAGGCGTTTCGGGACGACCCGCCGGCCTTCGAGCAGGTACTCGGCGAGCTCGCCCACCGCGGCCTTGACCGCGAAACCGGGCACCGGCAGCCAGCTCGGCCGATGGAGGGCCTTGCCGAGCAGCGCCGAGAACTCGCGGTTACGAACCGAGTCGGTGACGAGGTTGATCGGACCGCGGTAACGATCGTCGTGCGCTGCGGCCACGTAGGCTGCCACCGCGTCGTCGATGTGGATCCACGACACGAACTGCTTGCCGCTGCCGATCCTGCCGCCGACGAACAGCTTGAACGGGGTCCGCATCTTGCCGAGGGCTCCACCCGGTCCAAGGACGATCCCGGTCCGCATGCAGGCGACGCGCACGCCGAGCGTGGTCGCCGCGGTGGCTTCGCGCTCCCAGTCACGACAGAGCCGACCGAGGAAGGACTCGCTCGGAGCATCCTGTTCGGTGACCTCGTCGTCATCGAACTGCACATCGAGTGCGAACGGATAGTAGTCCGTGCCCGAGGCCGAGATCAGGGCCCGCGGGCGCTCCGCCGCAGGCAGCGTCGCGATCGCCTCGACGAGGGTGCGGGTGACTTCGACGCGGCTGTCGCGCAGCACCTGCTTCTGGCGGGCGTCCCACCGCTTGCCGGCGATCGACTCCCCGGCGAGGTGGAGGATCGCGCCGGCCCCCGCGAGCGCTGCGCCCCAGGAGCCTGGCTCCTCGAGGTTGGCCTGGATCGCGGTCACCGCGCCGAGGCTGGCCTTCGCTCGATCGACGGCTCGCGTCAGCACGGTGACCTCGTCGCCTCGGGCGAGCAAGGCCGGCACCAGCGCGCTGCCGATGAATCCGGTCGCGCCGGTGACCACGATCTTCATCAGACCACCGCTGCTACGCCGCGACCCGGCCGGATTGGCGCCTCGATCCGCTCCGCGACAAACTGCTTCGCCGCGCGGCATGCCTCGAGGAGTGGCAGGCCGAGGGCGAGGTGCGTCGCGATGGCCGACGACAGGGCGCACCCGGTCCCGTGCACCTCGTGGCCCTCCGAGATCCTCGGGCACGCGAGGATCTCGACACCGCCAGGCTGGCAGAGCACGTCGCTGGCCTGCGCGCCGCCGAGGTGACCTCCCTTGACGAGCACCGAGACGCCGGTCCGGTCGACGAGCTGGCGCCCCGCCGCCGTGGCCTGCTCGAGGCTGGTGATCGGCGCCGCGAGCCCGAGCAGCGCCTGCAGCTCGGCGAGGTTGGGCGTGACAAGGGTCAGGTGGGGCGCGAGCTCGACGAGCGCCGCCTCGAACAGCGCACGATCGAACCCGATGCTGCCGCGCGACGGTGCCCCGACGGGATCCCAGACGACGGGCGCCGCCGTCAGCGCGAGGCAGCGGCCGAGCTCGCGCGCGACCTCGGGGGAGCCAAGGACACCGAGCTTGACGGCCCCGATCTCGATGTCGCTCAGCAGCGCCGTGAGCTGCGCTCCGATCACCTCGGCATCGACCGGATGACACGCGTGGACCGAGCACGTGTCCTGCACGGTCAACGCCGTCACGATCCCGACCGGACGAGCGCCGAGCCTGGCGACCACGCGTGCATCGGCGAGGAACCCGGCGCCACCCGACGGATCGAGCCCCGAACCGATCAAGACGTTCGGCTGCGAGGGCCTCACGAGTCGAACGCGGCCAGCCCGGTCACGTCCTGGCCGACGACGAGCGTGTGGATGTCATGCGTGCCCTCGTACGTGTAGACCGATTCGAGGTTCAGCATGTGGCGGCCGCACTGGTACTCGTCGGTGATGCCATTGGCGCCGAGAATGTCGCGGGCATCGCGCGCGATATCTCGGGCGGTCGAGACGTTGTTGCGCTTCGCGAGCGAGATCTGGCCCGCGGTGAGCCGATCGGCTTCCTTGAGCCGACCGAGCCGCAGACACAGGAGCTGCGCCTTCGTGATCTCGCTGACCATGTCGACGAGCTTGCGCTGGACGAGCTGATAGCCCGCGATCGGCCTGGAGAACTGCACGCGATCCTTCGCGTACGACAGCGCCTCGTCGTAGCAGGCCATCGCCGCGCCCACCGCGCCGTAGCAGATCCCGAACCTGGCCTGGGTCAGGCAGGACAGCGGGCCGCGCATGCCACTGACGCCCGGCAGCAGCGCGTCCTCGCCCACCTCGCAGTCCTCCATCACGAGCTCGCTGGTCACGCTCGCGCGCAGCGACCACTTGCCGTGGATGTCGCGCGCCGAGAACCCCTTCGCCGTCGTCGGTACGAGAAACCCGCGCACGACGCCGTCGAGCTTGGCCCACACCAGCGCGACCTGCGCGGCCGAGCCGTTGGTGATCCAGCGCTTCGTCCCGGTGAGCACGAAGCCGCCGCGGACCCGGCTCGCCTTGGTGAGCATGCCGGACGGGTTCGAGCCGAAGTCAGGCTCGGTGAGCCCGAAGCAGCCAATCACGCGGCCGGCGGCCATCTCGGGCAGGTACTTCTGCTTCTGCTCCTCGGAGCCGTACGCCCAGATCGGGTACATCACCAGCGAGCTCTGGACCGAGACGAACGAACGGATTCCGGAGTCCCCTCGCTCGAGCTCCTGGCAGATCAGGCCGTACGCGGTGGGGCTGATCCCGGCGCAACCATAGCCGGTGAGCGATGGCCCGAGTAGGCCGAGCTCGCCAAACACGCCCACCAGCTCGTGCGGGAAGGTCCCGGCGGACCAGTGCTTGCCGATCTGCGGCATCACCCGGGTCGAGACGAGCTCGCGCACGGTGTCTCGCACCATCCGCTCCTCGTGCGTGAAGAGCTCGTCGATGCCGTAATAGTCGAGGGCTGCGTAGGCCATGGGGGGGCTCCGTCAAAACTGGGACGTCGGCTGCGGGGCGGTATACTGCGGTCGTGCCAGGGGCGGCAACCCGCGTGATCCTCGTGTGCCTGGTGGGCGGGCTGTTCGGCCGCACCGCCGCGGCAGCTCCCGCGCCCCGCGAGCTCGGTCGTGCATTCGAGGCGTATCACCAGGGCGATCTCGCCACCGCACAGGCCAAGCTCGCCAAGCTCGACGACACCAAGATCGTCAATCGCGATTATCTGCTGTGGCTGCGCGGCATGGTCGCGCTGCGCACGGGAGATCCGGCGGCTGCGCGCACGGCCTTCGAGCGGCTCGGCAAGCTCACCGGCTCGCGGTTCGCGGGCGAGGTTCCGTGGCGACTCGCGGATTGCGCGTGGGATCACGGAGAGCGGGCCGCGGCAGCCAAGGCCTACGCGAAGCTGGTGACCGGCGGGCGGGCAGGCGAGCTCGGCGATGTCGGAACCGCGCTGTTCCGGATCGCCGAGGCCCGATCGGGGCAGGCCGCGACCACGGCGTATCGCGCGTTCGTGCTCGCGAATCCGGGCCACCCGCTCGCACCGCGTGCCGAGCAAGAGCTCGCTCAGCGAGGCGCTCCACCGCTCACACCGGGCGAGCGCATCGAGCGCGCGAAGCGGCTGACCGAGGTCCACCTGTGGGACGAGGCCGTGGCCGAGCTGTCGCTGCTGGGCGAGCCGCTGCCCGCCGAGCTCGGGCGCCAGCGTGACTACTGGCTCGGCATCACGCTGTTCAAGATGCGGCGACGCTACGGCGATGCCGGCGCGCTCCTGCTGCGCGTGTACCCGAAGATGGGCGCCACGGCGGCCGAGGCGATGTTCCACGGTGCGCGTGCGCTGTCGCGTGCCGACCACGACGACGAGGCCATCTCCTGGTATCGCAAGGTCGTCGCCGCATACCCCAGGACGACGTGGGCCGCAGAGGCGCAGTTCCTCGCGGGCTGGCTCGAGTTCAACCGCGGCAAGTACCGCGAGGCGATCGCCCCGCTCGAGGACTCGCTCGCGCGCTACCCACGGTCGAAGTGGGTCGACGACGCGCTGTGGTTCCTCGGGATGTCGCACTACTTCCTCGGCGAGTGGCCCAAGGCCCGCGCGCGACTCGACGCGCTCGCCCGCCGAGGAGGCTCGCTCGAGGGCGGCAAGGGCATGTACTGGTTGGCGCGGATCGACGAGAAGCTCGCGGCCAAGGACGCCTCGATCGCCGGCTACACGCAGACCGTCCGGCGCTATCCGTTCTCGTGGTACGCGCTGCTCTCGCGCGCGCGGCTCGCAGCCCTCGGAATCGCCATCGGCCCGTTCGGGATCGAGGACCCGCAACCGAGGGGCCCCAAGCTGGCGTCGACCGTCGATGAGACGCTCGCTCGCGACGAGCTGATCGCGAAGGTCGACGAGCTGATCGAGGCAGGGCTTGTCACCGATGCTGGCGAAGAGCTCGCGCGCAATGAACGCGGCTTCCTGAAACGTCATGATCGTCCCGCCGCCCGATCTGCTGCATTCGCGATCCTGCTCGATCGCTACCGCAAGGCCGGGAACTTCAATCGCCCATGGATGCTCTCGATCACGCACAGCGGGACCGCGCTCGACGGTGTCGCCGACGCGGATGCTCGGCGGTGGTGGGAGAACGCCTATCCCCGCGCCTACCGCGCGCTGATCGAGCAGTACCAGAAGCTCGGCGACAACCCCGAGGGCTACCTGTTCTCGATCATGCGCAAGGAGAGCGGCTTCGATCCGCACGATCTGTCGTACGCCGATGCCCAGGGCTTGCTGCAGATGATCCCCGCGACGACGAAGCGCGTCGCGAAGGAGCTCAAGATCCCCTATGACCCCGGCCGGCTCTACGAGCCCGCCTACAACATCCAGACCGGCAGCTGGTACATCGGCCACCTGCTCCAGAAGTTCAAGGGGCAGATCCCGCTCGGTGCCGGATCGTTCAACAGCGGTCCGCGCCCGGTCATGAAGTGGATCGATCAGTACGGCGACCGCGAGATCGACGAGCTCGTCGAGCTCGTCCCGTTCACCCAGACCCGCGAGTACATGAAGAAGGTCACCGAGAACTACGCGCGCTACCGCTACCTCTATCAGAACGAGATCTACCAGCAGCCGCTCATCGTCCAGAAGTACGTCCAGGATCAGCTGACCTACTAGCGGAACGGGGCGCTCGGACGATGCACCGGGCCTGGGCCTCGGCCGGGGTGCACCGGCTGTTCCAGGCCGGGCAGCCACAACGCTGCGAAATCGTGTACTCCCGCCTCGCCGAGGCTCGTCGGGCAATCGTGGCGAGCGGCGAGTCGAATGGCCGACGTGTCGAGGAGAGGCTATCGTCAGAGGATGAAGATCAAAGGCACGATCCGCCGCAACGACCTCGAAGGCGGACACTGGGTGCTCGAGACCGCTGGCGGTGACAATTACCAGCTCGTGGGAACGCTCGACGGCGCGAAGGACGGGCTGAAGGCGGAGGTCGAGGGCAAGGTCGACAAGGCAGCGATGGGCATC
>JAGSPR010000424.1 GCA_018262455.1 Deltaproteobacteria bacterium
GTCCAGTGCCCGGTCGCCGAGGCCCGCCGCGATCTGGCGGAGAACCTCTATGAAGAGGAGACCGGCGGCGTGATCGCAGGGCGGCCTCACCCGGAGCTGTTCCTCGAGTACCCGCGCGGGCTCGGCATGGACCTTGGACGGTTCGAACGGATCGAGCTGGCGCCGGCCGCCCGGGACTTCCGGCGCATCCTCGACGAGCACACGCAGCACCGCGGCTGGGCGCAGGCCTGCGCCGTCACGACGATCTTCCTCGAGGGCACCGACCACGAGCGCGGTGAGCTCGACCCCGACGCCCCCAAGCGCCCGGCGCCACCGCTCGAGCAGCACCCGCTCGTCGTCCACTACGGTCTGCCCCTCGAGGCGCTCGCGCTGACCAAGGCGCACCGCCAGGTCGAGGGGAGCCACCGCGCTGCGGCGTGGCGGATCATCCTCGATCACGTGCCCGCGACCGAGCATGCCGGCGTGATCACCGCGATGGAGGTGACCCTCACGGCCTGGCTCGCCTACCGTGACGAGGTCGCCCTCACCTGCGGCCTCCAGCGCTAGCCGCGCTGATGAGCCTGCGCCGCGATCAGCTCGGCGCGAGCACGCGTCTGCACGAGCCCCGGCGTGTGGGCGCGAGCGGCGAGCGCGCGCGTCGCGGCTGCGATCGCGGCACCCCACCCTCCCGTGAGCCGGTAGAACCGCGCCAGCTCGACGAGCGCGTCGGCGGTCATCGGGCTGTCAGGGCCCCGGCTGTGCTCGCGGACCGCGAGGGCGCCGACGAAGGCGACCTCCGCGAGATCCTGGCGACCGCGCTGGAGCTCGCACCGCGCGCGCGCGTGCAGGCCGAACACGAGATCGCCGCGTCCCGATAGGCTCGTCGCGGACGCGCCATCGAGGCGGTCGAGGACCGGCATGGCCTCGGTGCAGCGCGCCGCGCGCTCGAGTACGTAGGCCCGCGTCGCGAGCGTGCTGCGCACGAGGAGGTGGCCGGCGGGGAGCTGGGCGTCCGCGACCTCGAGCGCCTGGAGGCTCGCGCGGTCGGCCTCCGCGATCTCGCCCTGGGCGGCAAGGATCCGGGCGAGGTTCGCAAGGCTCGCGATGCCCTCGGCCGCCGTGGGGCCGAACTCGTGTTCGTCGATCGCGCGGGCACGTCGCGCGGCACGTCGTGCGTCCTCGGGGCGACCGGCCTCCCACTGGTAGAGACGCGACAGGCGGATCCAGGTCTCCGAGAGCAAGAAGTAATCGGCACCGAACACGCGCTCGCGCCCGGCGGCCACGCTCTCTTGCAGCTGGATGGCCTCGTCGAGTTGACCGAGCTCGGCGAGCGCGAACGCGAGGTTGCCGCGCGCGTTGAGGGCCTCCGGGTGCTCCGGGCCCTGCAGGTGCTCGCGCATCGCGAGCGCGGTGCGGAGAAGCGGCAGGCCGGCTGCGATCCACTCGAGCTCGACGAGGCTGACGGCGAGGCTGTTCTGCGCTTCGGCGACCTTCGGGTGCTCGGCGCCACGGACGACGAGATTGGCGAGCAGCGTGACCACCTCGAGCGAGATCGAGCGCTCCGCTCCGCCCGCGGCCCACTCCGCGAGCGAGCGCGCGTAGTAGTACTCCGCGACGAGCACCGGATCCCCGAGCCGCGCCACCGCGGCCTCTGCATAGTCCGCGGCGCGCTCGCCTTCGGCGATCCGGAGCTGGGAGTGCGCGAGGGTCTCGACGATCAGGACCTTGGCACGCGCCTCGAGATCGAGGCGTCCCACGGCCGAGGCGGCGATCGCCGCGGCGTGCAGTGGTGCCTCCGCGCGACGCGGATCGACAGCGCGGCGCAGATCGCCTTCGACGATCAACGCCTCCGCCTCGAGTGCCCGATCCCCCGTCGACCGAGCGAGCGACAGCGGCACCGCGAGCGCGGCGAGGCCGGCCTGCGTGTTCCCGAGATCCGCGAACACCTGCGCGCGCCCGACCATCTCGTACGCGGCAGCGAGCCCTGCGTCATCGCGCTGCGACATGCCGGCGTGCATGCGCTCGTCACCGCAGGCCGCCACGGGGGGCAGCGCGTACGCGGCCGTGCTCGCACCGGCGATCACCTGGTCGTCGGGATGGACGAGCGCGGACACGAGGGACGCCCACTGATCGCGGCGGCGCCCGAGGCATGCGAACCGATCGGCGAGCTGCTGTGCGGATTGCAGCCTCGCGTCCTCGGAGGTACAGGCCTCGACCCAGCCGGTCGTCCACGACGCCGCGTAGCGATCGAGCGCGCGTTCGATCCGTGCCGCGGCGCCGACTGCGAGCGGGCTCCGCGAGGCCGCGATGCCGGTGCGCAGCGTCGCGCGCTGCTCGGGCCCCCACACGGCGGCCACCTGCGTGCTCGCACGCTCGGGGCACGTCGGAGGCGCCCGTGACGGCGATGGCTGCACGACCCGCGTCACCACGATCGAGAGCCCGACGGCGCCGATCGCGATCGCGACCAGCCTCGCGCGGCGAGGATCGTGCTCGAGTGCCCGGACGAGGGCGAGCATGCTGTGCGGCCGCCGCGCAGGATCGGCGCGCAGACCGGAGAGCACCGCGTCGCGCACGTGCCGCGGGATCCGGACCTGGCGACGCACCCGTGGGCCTGCCTCGATCGCGGCGAGGAGCTCCGGCACACCGTGCGCGGAGAACGGGTGTGTCGCATAGAGCGCCGCGTACAGGGCGACGCAGAACGAGAACAGGTCGGAGCGCGCATCGACCGGCTCGCGGCGCAGCGCCTCGGGAGCCATGTAGAGCGGCGTGCCGACGAGCGTGCCCTCGACGGTGATCGACGAGATCGCACCTGGCTTCGCATCGGTGGCAACCGGCGCGACGAGCACGTCGCTGCGTGCGAGCCCGAAGTCGGTGACCGCGACGCGTCCGCTCGCATGGACGAGCACGTTCTCGGGCTTGAAGTCGCGGTGAATGATCCCGGCGGCGTGCGCCGCCGCGAGCCCGCGTCCGGCCTGCACGAACGCGGCGACGATCGCGGCTGGGCTGCGCTCCTCTTCGGTGAGCCAGGCGCCGAGCGTGCGCCCATCGACGAACTCCATCGCCGCGAACCATCCGATGTCGGCGCGGCCGACATCGTGCACCGCGACCACGTGCGGGCTCGACACGCGGGCCATCGCGCGGGCCTCGCGCTGGAACCGCTCCTCGTCGTCGCGGTTGCTGCGATGGAGGATCTTGAGCGCGACCTTGCGATCGAGCTCCGGGTCGTACGCCGCGTAGACCACGCCGAAGGCCCCGCGGCCGACGAGTGCGAGAATCTGGTAGCGCCCGACGAGGCTGCCCGGGGAGAGCTCCGCTGGCTGCGCCATGCAGCCGACCACGACGAGGCAGCTGGAGCAGGTGTCGAGGTGCGCATCGAGGATCGTGGCTTCCTCGGCGGTGAGCTCGCCCGCCGTGAACGCGGACAGCACGTCGGCCGCCGGGCACGTCGTCGTCTGCACCATGCGTCCCGTGACCATCACGCATGGTAACGTCCTTGGGGTTGGGCGCCGGCATCTCGGACCAGACAATCGCCGAGGCCTGGGCGACAGGACGCGCGGCGTTCACGGCCCTCGCCGTTCCGCTCGATGCGTTCACGATCTTCGCCCGCGAACGCGAGGCCAGCTGGGCCGGCGCGACCGATCGCGCCGCGGATCTCTACCTCGCGTGCGCATGTGCGGCTGCGGGCGCCGGCGCCGCCGAGCTGTTCTTCGCGCGCTTCGGTGATCGCATCCCCGCGTACCTGGGCCGGCTAGGTAGCGACCGCGATCTCGTCGATGAGGTGCGCCAGATCGTGCTCGTGCGCTGCTTGCTCGGCGAGGCGGACCGACCGCCGGCGATCACGACCTACAGCGGGCGCGGCTCGCTCGAGGGCTGGGTCCGGGCGACGGCCGTGCGCGAGGCCATAGCGCTCCAGCGTGACCGCGCACGCCATCTCGAGCTGGCCGCGCCCGGGACCGAGACCCCGAGCGAGCAGGACCACGCGCTCGCGCAGATGATCGGTCACTATCGCGAGCCGGTGATGCGCGCGTTCACCGCGGCGGTCGGGGCCCTCCCGCGCGAGCACCGGACCCTCCTCCGCCTGCACTACGTCCATGCGCTGACGACTGCAGACCTCGCGAAGATGTTCCGGATCAGCCGCGCGACGCTGGTCCGCCGGATCGCCGACGCTCGGGACGGGCTGTTCGAGCTTCTCCAGGGGGCGCTGTTTGGCCAGGCGGGCGTCCCGCCGGAGGACTGCGAGAGCGTGTTGCGCCTGGTCAAGAGCCAGGTCGACCTCCGGCTGTCATCGCTGCTCCGCGAGACCGCCGCCTGACGATTCTCGATCTTTTCGTGAGCCAGCTCCGCCGCTCGCGCCTCTGTGCTCATGACCCGAAGCTTCCTGTTTCTGAGCTGCATCACGTTCGCCGCGTGCAGCGGTGATGATGGCGGCGCGACGATCGACAGCGGCACGGCGATCGATGCCCCTGCTGGTGGCTGCCAGGCGATCTGCAACACCCTGACCCTGCCCGCGGTGGTGACCAAGACCGCGAACCCGGCGCCGCGCCCGGCCTTCACGGGGGGCGCGATCACCGATGGCACGTACGGCGTGACCGCCATCGTCACCTACGGCACCACCACGCCGGGCGGCGTGACCGTGCAGGAGACCTACAAGTTCGCCGGCGGCTCGATCGAGACCGCCATCGACTCCTCGGAGGCGGCCGAGATGCGGTTCTGTGGGACCTACACCACCGCAGCGAACATGGTCACGTTCAACGTGACGTGTCCGCTGACGCGATCGATCAGCCTCGAGTACACGGCCACCTCGACGACGTTCGCCTTCCAGCACGGCTCGGATCAGAACGAAGTCGCCACGGCGGTGAGGCAATGATGCGCCCCGCTCGCGTCGTCACGCTCGCCGCGCTCGCCGCGCTGTCCGGCTGTGCAGGTGCGTTCTCCGGATACGGACCCGGCATGACCAACGAACAGCGCACGAGCCACGGTGTCACGCCGGACTCACCGGGCTCGAGCATGGGTACGTACTCCAGCCGCAGCTACAAGACCGGGGAACACGTGCTCGGAGCGCAGCTCGGAGCGCGCCTTGGTGCCGCCTCGGCGAGCGCCGGCTCGCTCGCATCGGGGACGGCGCTCGCCGTCGACGCACACGCCGATGTCGTGTACGCGATGGACCGCTGGGGCGTCGGGATCGCGACCGGCTACACCAGCGATCGCCTCGGGGAGCATGCGGGTGCCACGTACTTCTATTCGGGGTTCCCGGTCACGGCGTACGGCCAATTCGGCCTCACCCGCCGGATCTTCGTCCACGGCGGTGCGGGTCGGGTGATCTACGGCTCCGTCAAGCGCATCGAGCCCAACGAGACGTCCGTCGATGCCAGCGCGTGGCGCGCCTCCGCGGGGATCACGTTCGTGTTCGTTCGCGGGGCGAAGAAGGACTTCGCGTTGCGCCTCGAAGGGCGCGTGCAGCGGTCGGGCGAGGCGATGCTCGACGGCCAGGATGCACGGTGGTCGAGCAGCGCCGTCCTGGGCGAGCTGATCTACGCATCGTTCTAGCAACATGGTGTAGATTCGGTGCGATGAGCGTGAGGGCCCTGGCGGTCGCGTTGC
>JAGSPR010000145.1 GCA_018262455.1 Deltaproteobacteria bacterium
CGACAGCAGCGCGTGGCGAACCATGAGGAGCTCCGTGGTTTGATGTCCTGGCCCAACGCCGCCACCCCGAACAGAATTTCCTGCCAGCTCAAAAGTGGCGCTGACACGGGCGCGATACCCTCGCGCGATGCAACGTGATGGCAAGGGTCCGCGGCGCACCACCGCAGGGGACCACGAGGTAGCGACGCTCGTTGATCCGCACGCGTTGGGCGGCGACTCGACGTTCCCCGCGACTCCGCCGGGCGACGACGATCCGGGGACACCGTCGGTGATGCGCTACAAGCTGGGCGCCGTGCTCGGCCGCGGTGGGATGGGCGAGGTCGTGTCGGCACGCGACGAACAGATCGGGCGCTCGGTGGCGATCAAGCGGCTGCGGTCGGATCAACCGACCAAGGCCGCGGTGACGCGGTTCCTGCGTGAGGCGCGGATCCAGGGCCGGCTCGGGCACCCGGCGGTCGTCCCCGTCCACGAGCTCCAGCATGACGATCGCGGCCAGCCGTTCTTCGTCATGCGGCAGCTGAATGGCGTGACGCTGTCTCAGGTGATCCGCAGGCTCGCCGCCGGCGATCCGGAGATGGCGAAGCGGTTCCCACGCCAGCGCCTGCTGCGCGCGTTCACCGAGGTCTGCCTCGCGATCGAGTTCGCACACACCCGCGGCATCGTCCATCGCGACCTCAAGCCGTCGAACATCATCCTCGGCGATTTCGGCGAGGTCTACGTCCTCGACTGGGGGATCGCCCACGTGATGATGGACGAGGCGACCGGCAACCCGACGTGCAACGACTTCGCGGACATCCACACCTTCGACGAGAGCGTGATGGTCGAGGGGATGATCCTCGGCTCGCCCGGGTACATGTCACCCGAGCAGATCCGCGTCGAGCCAGACCTCGACGGCCGCAGCGACGTCTACGCGCTGGGTTGCATGCTGTTCGAGATCCTCGCGCTCGAGCCGCTGCACGAGAGCGGGCTGGCGGGGATCGCGCTCGCGCTCACCGGTATCGACGCGCGGCTGTCGGTGCGCGTCCCGGCGCGCGACGTCCCTCCCGAGCTCGAGGTGATCTGCGTCGAGGCGACGATGGTCGATCGCGCCGACCGCCACGCGAGCGCGCGCGCGCTCGGCGATGCGGTCCAGCGGTTCCTCGATGGCGATCGCGACGTCGGGCTCCGCAAGGAGCTCGCCCAGAGCGAGCTCGACCAGGCGCGGTCCGCCCTCGCGCGGGGGAATGGATCCGCCGAGCGCCGCGATGCGCTCCGCGCCGCCGCCCGCGCCCTCGCCCTCGATCCAACCAACCGCGACCCCGCGGACCTGGTGGGACGGCTCATGCTCGAGCCACCGAAGCACGTGCCGCCCGAGGTCGAGGAGGCGATCGCGCGCAGCGACGACGATGCGCTGTTCTCGTCGCGCCGCCTGATCATCCTTGCCGCGATCGCGTACTTCGCGTTCTTCCCGATCCTCTACGTGGTCGGGTTCGACAACCCAGGATTCCTCGCGACCGGTTCGATCGTCGCGGCCGCGATGTGGCTGCTGGCGCGGTTCGCGACGCGTGATCATGTGAAGGTCATCGCGTACACCGGGCTGGTCGGCAACTCGCTCATGACCTTGCTGTTCTCGTGGGTCGCCAGCCCGTTCCTGGTCGCTCCGAGCATCGCCGTGATCACCGCGATGTCGATCGCGACGCATCCCCGGGTGGCACGCGGCTGGGTGATCGTCACGGTCGTCGCGACCTCGGTGCTGGCGCCATTCGCGCTCGAGCTCCTGGGCGTGCTCGGCCCGAGCATGCAGGTCTCGGGCGGCTCGCTGATCCTGCACACGGCCGCGAGCGGACTCGAACGAACCACCACGTCGATGACCCTCGTGCTCTATGTGATCGCGTTGCTCTCGATGGCGGTGCTCCTCGCGAAGTCGCTGACCAATGATCGACGCGCAGCCCAGCGGCTGGTCCAGATTCATGCCTGGCAGCTGCGCCAGCTCGTGCCGTCGATCTGACCCTGGCGTTGACCTGGCGAACGGTCGTCGGCGCTCGGTGTGACGTCCGCGAGCGCGCCCGAACGCGAAGATCCCCTACGGGCGCTGATGTCGCGCCAACGAGGCCGCGCCCGGAGGGCTGGAGGCGGATTCCGTCGGGGAACGACCGCGAGCTCGCACGGGCTCGCGGGCACTCGCCGTGCACGACGATGGAACATGCACCGCAGAGCTCGGATCGGCGATCGCCCCCTTCATCCCGTGATGGTAGCGTTCCCCATCGCGCTGTTCACCGCAACGGTCGCCGCGCTGCTCGCGTACGTCGGCACGAGCGACGCGTTCTACGCGCGGGCCGCGCTGGCGGCGAACGTCGCCGGGGTCGCGATGGCGCTCGCCGCCACGGTGCCTGGCGCGATCGATCTGCTCGGGTTGCCGAGGGGCTCGGCGGCTCGGACCAGCGGGATCAAGCAAGCGAGCTTCGCGTGGTTCACGACCGCGATCTTCGTGGCGTGCGCCGCGCTGCAATGGCGCAACCGCGTGGCGGAGACGAGCGCTGGCCTGGACGCTGCGGGCCCGCTCGCGGTCGGGGTCGCGGGGCTCGTGACGCTGGTGATCGTCGGCGTGCTCGGCTGGGCGCCGTCACCGCGCGCTCCGCACGGTTCTGGCTTGGCCTGACATAGACCTGACTTAGACCTGGCTTGGCTTGGCGCCGCTCGTCGTGCTGGGTTTCCACCTGGTACGACGGGCGGCTCTTCCTGGCAGCTCGCGCGCCGCGGTGGCCGCCCGGCTATGCTGCGGGGATGTCGCGGCTGGCCATCCTGCTGCTCGTCCCCGGATGCTGGACCGGTCCCACGCCCCCCGCGTCGCGCCAGGAGCCGCCCGTGAACCTCACCCTACCGGTCACTGCCGGATACCGTGCAACGTTGCGGATGGAGGCCGCGTCGGCCGCCAGGAAGTTCCAGGGCGCGTGGCTCGAGCTCGCCGCCGGCCAGCGCTGGATCATCGACGATCGCGCCACCGAGCTGTGGCGATCATTCGACAACGCGGCCGTCATCGTCCACGGTCACTGCTACGAGCCCTCCGGTCAGGCGATCCAGGGCCCGAGCCGGATCGATCAATGCCGGTCCGCAGCGAAGCAAGGATCGGCGTCACCCTGCGGGGAGGGTCCCCCTTCGGGGGGCCCGCACTTTCAGGTCGAGCGGATGCGGTTCGCGAGCCCGCCGGACCGATCGACGCCGCTCGTCGAGGTCGGCCCCGAAGTGGTGCTGCGCGGCCAGCTCAGGAAGGATCCGTGGCCAGCAGGCAGCAAGCTCGCCGGCACGACCCACGACTCGTTCGTGGCGGACGGTGTGGCCTACGCGATCGCCGGATCGCCGGACCTGACGCTCGTGCCGTCCGACACTCCCGCGACCGTGCTTGCCCGCCGGGTCAAGCCAGATCCCGCGTACGCGGCCGGGCCTGGTGGCGAGCAGATCTGGATCGTCTCGGTGCACGACGCGGACTACGTCGACGCGCACGCAGGCAAGCCCGTGCCCTGCCCTGCGAACTAGCCGCCCGCTCCCACCCGACGGTTTCTTGTAGGATGCCGTGGTGCAGCTGGCATCGACGATCCGCGGCGTGCGGTACACGTTCGCCTCCGTCAAGGAGGTGCTCGCCAAGGCCAACCCGCCGAAGAGCGGCGATGACCTGGCTGGCGTGTCGGCGCGCGATGCCGTGGAGCGCGTCGCGGCCCGCGCCGTGCTCGCGGATCTGACGCTGCGCGAGCACCCGGGTTGACGCCCGAGATGGCGGCCGCGACCTGCAAGCTGATGTCGAACTTCGACCTCATGACCGTGGGCTCGAAGTGCCAGGTGGTGGTCCGGGCGAACACCACGCTCGGCCTGCCGGGCCGGCTGTCGTCGCGCTGCCAGCCGAACCATCCCAGCGATGATGTCGAGGGCATCCTCGCGTCGATGCGCGAGGGCCTGTCGTACGGCTGCGGCGACGCGGTGATCGGCGTCAATCCCGCCACCGACACCGCCCACTCCACGGCGGAGATCTTGAAGGCGATCGATGACGTGCTCAGGCGCAACGCGGTGCCGACCCAGCACTGCGTGCTGTCACACGTGACCGTCCAGATGAAGGCGCTCGAGCTCGGCTGCCCGATGGACCTGATGTTCCAGTCGGTCGCCGGCACCCAGGACGCAAACCAGGCGTTCGGGATCTCGCTCGCGCTGCTCGACGACGCGTGGGCGCTGATGAAGAGCAAGGGGACGACGAAGGGCCCCAACCGGATGTACTTCGAGACCGGCCAGGGCTCCGCGCTGTCCTCGCAGACCCACCACGGCGCGGATCAGGTGACGATCGAGGCCCGCGCCTACGGGCTGGCGCGGCGCTACAAGCCGTTCCTCGTCAACACGGTGGTGGGCTTCATCGGGCCCGAGTACCTCGAGGATGGCCCGCAGATCACGCGCGCGGCCCTCGAGGATCACTTCATGGGCAAGCTGCTCGGCCTGCCGATGGGGTGCGACGCGTGCTTCACCTATCACGCGAAGATGACCCAGGACGAGCTCGAGAGCCTCGAGGTCCTGCTCGGTGCCGCAGGTTGCACGTACCTGATGTCCCTGCCGGTCGGCGACGACATCATGCTGAACTATCAGTCGACCAGCTATCACGACATCCCGACGCTGCGCCGCCTGCTCGGCAAGCGGCCGACGCCCGAGTTCGATGCCTGGCTCGACGACCGCGGGATCTGGCGCGGCGATGTGCCGGGCCCGAAGTTCGGGGACGTCGAGACCGTGCGATGAGGCTGCTCTCTGCGCTCCTGGCGCTGGTGGTCGGCTGCAGGCAACCCGCACCGAGCGCTCCGCTCTCGCATCGAAGAGCCGACGACCTCGCCAACGTCGCTCGAACCACGCACGAGCCGCACAGCCAGGCCCAGCTCGAAGCCCTGTCGACGCTCGAGCTCGACACCTCGTTCCGGAGCAGCGTTCGCAAGCTCGCCAAGGGCTACCTGGACGTGGTGCACACCCGCCGCGCGAGGCCGAGGCTCGACGTGTTCGTCACGATCCAACCCTGCGGCGACTGCATCCCGCTGCAGGCCGCACGCTGGCGCGCGACCAAGCGTCAGACGCTCGCACCCGAGTTGCGAGCTCGGCCCGACACCACGTTCGAGCTCGGCGAGGTCTCGCTGGTCGGCGAGAAGCTGATCTACGTCTATCAGCTCGGCTGGCATTTCAGCACCACAGGCGGTGCCTACAGCAACGCGTACATCCTCTATTACAACGATGGAGTGAACCAGATCCGGGTGGTCGCGCAGTACGCCGATGATATTCCGGGCTCCAAGGAGGCGCTCGCGCGTGCGCTGCCGCGCGAGCAGCTCGAGCAGCTCGCAGGTACGGCGTTCGATCTGTACACCGCGGCGTGGGTCAACTAGCGACCCGCTCCGAGCCTACTGCACGACGTAGGTTTCGCCGGCCCAGGTCAGCGTCTGGGTCGCCGAATCGAACGACCCGACGTACGACGGCGAAGCGACGCTCTGGCCATGGCATTCGACGCGACCGGTCTCGCCGACATCCGAGTAGGACCACGCGAACTCACTCGCGGTGTTGTCGCGGATCCCGAAGCTGATCTGCCAGTGGCAGCGAGCGACCCCATCGGGGGTGAGGCCACACTCGAGCTCGTTGATCGACTCGAAGGTGCGACCTTCGAGCGCGACGCAAGCGCCGTTCTGCTGCTCGACGGTCGACGACGACTCGTGCATCCCGCCGATGCAGGCGCCGAGGGTGAAGGCCCCGAGCAGGCCTGGTAGCAGGAAGGAGGCTCGCACGGCGATAGTCTACCGCGTCTCGGGATTTCTCGCGAGCCGTTGCATCACCAAGTCCTGCGTGGTGACGTAGTGCGCTGTGAGCCGGACGCGCCAGTTGATCGCCGCCTTGCGCGACGAGCTTGGGAGTGGTGATCCGTTACCCCCCGCGCCCCCGCTCCCGCCGATCCCGGCCCCTCCGGCGCGCGTCTACACGCCCCGCCCCGAGCCGAGCGCGTTTGCCGCCCAGGCCGCTCGTCACACCACGGCGCTGGTCGGGATCGGCCACGTCGGAACGCGCTATGCAACCGACGTCGTGTTGCAGTTCCAGGCCGAGCTGGCGGTCGCCCACGCGGCAGTTGGCGCGGAGCTGCCCGAGGGCTGGGCGGAACAACAGGGGTTCATCGGCGTGCGGTCGCGGGTGACGTCCCACCGGGAGTTCCTGTTGCGGCCCGATCTCGGGCGCAGGCTCGACGAGGACTCGCTCGCGGTGGTCCGGTCGCGCGCGCGCAAGCCGGTCGATGTCCAGCTCGTCGTCGCGGATGGGCTGTCCGCGGTGGCCTGCCTGCAGACCGGCAAGCTGCTGCACGATCTCGTGGCGCGGGAGTGCGCCGCGCGCGGGCTGTCGGTCGGGACGCCGATCGCGGCCCGGTTCGCGCGGGTGTGGCTCGAGGACGAGATCGGCCAGGAGACCCAGGCCAAGGTGGCGATGATCTTGCTCGGGGAACGCCCCGGGCTCGGGACCGGAGATGGCCTGTCGGCCTACGTCGTGTACGATCCGCGCATCGGCAAGACCGACGGCGATCGGAACATGATCAGCAACATCCATCCGCGCGGCATCCCGCCCGACGAGGCGGCCGCGCGGCTCGCGGCCCTGGCAGCCGCGATGATCGAGCAGCGCGTCAGCGGCGTGACGCTCGATCTCGGGCGGCTGGGCGAGGTCACCGGCGGCCGTGGTTATCGCGCCCCGCAGGTCCGGCAGAAGCTGGTCGGCGAGCGAGGCGAGCGAGGGGAGCGAGGCGAGCGATGATCCTCGAGCCCATCCTCCCGACGGTGCTCTCCGTGCGCAGGCTGCGCAATGCCGATCCTGCCCTCGTCGTGGCCTACGGTGGCGATCCCGCGAGCCACACGTCGCTCGGGCTCGTGACCTGCGATCAGGACGACGCGCTGTACGTCGCGCTCGACGAAGCCACGAAGCACTCGCCGGTCGACGTGATCTTCGCGCGGAGCTTCTACGCCGGTGCGGCCCACGCGAGCGGCCGGCTCTCGGGAGAGATCCTCGGCGTGCTCGCCGCCGCCGAGCCCGACGCGATCGAGGCCGGGCTCGAGGCCCTGCTCCGCTGCCTCGCGCACGATGCATGCTTCTACGATGCCGACGGCAAGCGCACGGTCACGGTGTTCCCGCACGTGATCTCCTCGCTCGGCGAGTACCTGGCACGCGAGGCCGGGCTCGCGGTCGGCACCCCGATGGCGTATCTGGTCGCGCCGCCTCTCGAGGCCACGATCGCGCTCGATGCCGCGCTCAAGGCGGCCGAGGTGCGCGCCGTGCGGCTGACTCCCCCGCCCACGCAGACCAACTTCGCGTGCGCCTGGCTCACCGGCACGCTCGATGCCTGCGAGGCTGCCGCGGTCGCCTACGCCGCCGCGGTGGTCGAAGTAGCGGGAACGCCCCGCGGCTAGCTGGAGCTGGCGTCAAAGCCAGGAATGTCCCGGGCATCGCCGGATCGGATGAGTTAGATTGGCGCCGCATGCCGGCTGTCGCGCCAGACGACTCGCTGACCGGTTTTGTCTTCGCGGACAAGTACCGGATCGTGCGGCAGATCGGCCGTGGCGGGATGGGCGTCGTCTACGAGGCCGAGCACATGCACCTCGGCAAGCGCGTCGCGATCAAGCTGATGCTGGAGAAGTACGCCGACGACGCCGAGGCGATCGCGCGGTTCCAGCGCGAGGCGCTCGCCGCGAGCCGGATCGGCAACCCGCACATCATCGACGTCAGCGACATCGGCACCGCGCCGGATGGCCGGTCGTTCGTGGTGATGGAGCTCCTGACCGGCTCGCCGCTGTCGCAGGTCATCGAAGCCGGGCCGATGCAGCCGTGGCGCGCGATCGCGATCATGCGCCAGGTGCTGCGTGCGGTCGGTGCGGCCCACAGCAAGGGCATCATCCACCGCGACCTCAAGCCCGATAACATCTTCCTGATCGGCCAGGACGACCAGCAGGACTTCGTGAAGCTGCTCGACTTCGGGATCTCGAAGGTCGTCGATGCCGACGAGCAGACCGCGTTCACCAAGCTCACGACCACCGGCGTCGTGATGGGCACCCCGCTCTACATGGCGCCCGAGCAGGCGATGGGCAACACCGTCGAGGCGGCCGCCGATATCTATGCGTGCGGCGTGATGCTGTACGAGATGCTCGCCGGCAAGCCGCCGTTCGAGGGCGCGACCTACGCGGTGCTGGTGGCCAAGCTCCTCACCGCGGAGCCGCCGCACCTCGCCACGATGCGGCCGGGCCTGCCCGTCGCGCTGGTCAACGCCGTGCACCGCGCACTCGAGAAGGAGCCGCAGCGCCGGTTCCGCTCCGCGGAGCAGTTCGCGGCCTCGCTGCCGGGCGACCGCACGGCGTCGGAGATCGGGCTCGCCGGGACGCTCGACAGCGGGATCGCGGTGGCGCGGAACTTCGGGTCACGGCGCCGGCGGACCTGGCCGATCGTGGCGCTGGGCGCGGCCCTCGTGGTCGCCGCCGCCTCCGTCACCCTGCTGCTGGTGGCGCAGCGCAAGGACACCGCAGCGCCCACGCCCGTGCAGCCGGTGGTTCAGCCACCGCCGCCGGTGACCACGCCGCCGGCGATCACTCCGACGACCGGGATCCTCGAGCTCCAGACGAGCCCGCTCGGCGCGGCGATCACGGTCGATGACCGGATCGTCGGCCAGTCGCCGGTCATCGTCACGCTCGAGCCGGGCACCCACCGCGTCAAGGCCGAGCTCGAGGGCTTCGCGGTCGTCGAGTACGTGGTGAGCACGCGACCGAACGAACGATCCTCGGTGGTGGTCCCGCTGTCGAAGACGGTCGCCGCGACGTCGCACCGGCCGCCGGTGCTCGTCAAGCACTCGCTTCCCGGCGGCGGTCCCGGCGCCGACCCCGGGAAGACCGTGAAGCCGCCGGCGATCGGCCCCGGCAAGCCCGAGGACGACCCGACGGGCCCCAGCTCGTCAAAGCCGCCGTCGACCACCGGTACGAAGCCGAACCCCTACTGATGCGGAGCTTGGTCGTCGCCGTGGTGGTGTGGTGCTCGCTCGGGCTGGGCATCGCGCGCGCCGATGAAGCCGCCGATCGCGAGGAGGCGCGCAAGGAGTTCACCGCAGGCCAGGCCGCCGACCGCCAGAAGGACTGGCAGCTCGCGATCGAGCACTACCTGCGCGCGAACGATCTGCTGCCCCACCCGAACGCGATGTTCAACATCGCCACCGACTACGAGCGGCTCGGCAAGCTGCGCGAGGCCGCGGTCTGGTACCAGCGCTACGTCGATGCAGCGCAGGACTCGCCGGACCGCGACAGGGTGGTGCGCACGCTGCGCGAGCTGTCGGCGAGGTCCGGCACGTTGACGATCCGCTCGATCCCCAGCGGCGCGCGCGTGCTCGTCGATGGCGCGTTCGTCGGCGTGACGCCGTACTCGGGTCCAGCGAAGGGTGGAGGTCATCGCATCGTCCTCGAGAGCGAGGGCCAGCGCACCGAGCGCAACGTCAAGATCGAGTACGGCGAGCCGGCGATGCTCGACGTCACGTTGCAGGACGGGTCCGGCACGCTGCGCGTCGAGGGCACGCCGGTGGGTGCGCTGGTCACCGTCGACAACCGGCCGGCGGGCTCGCTGCCGGTCACGCTCAGCTTGCCACCCGGCGTCCACAGGGTCCGCGTCAGCATGTACGGCTATGCGCCGTTCGACACCCTCTCGGCGATCAGCCCGAACAAGGAGACGGCGGTCAACGCGCAGCTCGGGCATGCCCTCGGGGAGATCGAGTCGGCCCCCCCGAAGATGCAGTTCGGCTACCTGTTCGGGATCGGCGGCGGCGCCGATCTCAAGGGAGAAGGCGGGCTGTTCATGCTCGAGTTCGGCGCGCGCGTGACGCAGTACGACGCGTCGGTCCGGATCGGCAAGACGATCGGGCTGACCGCGATCGATCTGCTGGTCCGGTGGGCCCTGACCAAGGCGCGGGTGGCGCCGTTCGTCGCGTTCGGCTATTCGTTCGTCGCGGCGGGTGGCACGGGAGCCTCGGGCACCGGGTATGCGCTGCTCGGCGGCCTGCGGTTCGATGTGTCGCGCTCCGAGCGCCACAGCCTGTCGGTGATCGCGGAATCTGGCATCCGCTACTACGGCGGCCTCACGACTTCGGTGCCTGGAGAAGCCCCCACGCGCGACAGCGGACTCGTCGTGCCGTTCATGGCCTCGCTCCTGGTGTCGTACCGGTGATCCGGAATCGCGGCGCGATCGTCGCCCTGCTCACCGGCCTCAACTTCTTCAACTACATCGACCGCTTCATCGTCGCCGCGGTGCTGCCTTCGATCCAGAAGGATCTCGGGCTCTCGAACTTCTGGGGCGGGATGCTCGCCACCGTGTTCTTGCTCGGCTACTTCGCGACCTCGCCGATCTTCGGCGCGCTCGGCGATCGGCTGCCGCGCAAGGTGCTGATCGCGGCTGGCGTCCTGACGTGGAGCGTCGCCACGGTGGCGTCCGGGCTGTCGGTCGGCCTCGCCAGCCTGATCGTCGCGCGCGCGTTCGTCGGGATCGGCGAGGCGAGCTACGCCACGCTCGCGCCGACGATCATCGATGACCTCACGCCGACCAACCAGAAGGCGAAGACGCTCGCGATCTTCTACCTCGCGTTGCCGCTAGGCTCGGCGGTGGGCTACCTGCTCGGCGGCTTCATCGAGGTCCGCTGGGGCTGGCGCACCGCGTTCTACGTCGGAGGCGGTCCTGGCGTCGTGCTCGCCTTGCTCTGCCTGCTGATCGACGAGCCGAAGCGCCACCTCGAGGTGGCCAGGACCCGGATCGCCGAGAGCGTTGGTCAGCTGCTGCGGATCCCGCTGTACCGCCGCGCGGTGCTCGGCTACTGCGCCCACACCGCGGCGGTCGGCGCGTTCGCGTTCTGGGCGCCGAAGTACCTCGAGAAGCGGTTCGACCTGAAGCTCGACGTCGCGAACTTCTGGTTCGGCCTCGTCACCGTGATCGCGGGCGCGGCAGGCACGATCCTCGGCGGATGGATCGCGGACCGCGCGATCCAGCGGCTGCCCGAGGTCCCCGCGGACGCCGACCACACCCACCTCGCGAACCGGCTCGCCGCGGCCGCGCAGCTCCGGGTCTGCGCGATCGGCGTCATCATCGCGGCCCCGTTCGCGGTCGCGTGCTTCCTCGTGCCGACCGCCGGCCCGTTCTTCGTGCTCGCCGGGTGCTGCGAGCTCGGGGTCTTCATGTCGACCTCGCCGATCAACGCGATCCTCCTGCGCACCGTCCCGACGTACCTGCGCGCGAGCGCGATGGCGATCGCCATCTTCTCGATCCACCTGCTCGGCGATCTGTGGTCGCCGCCGCTCGTCGGGCTGTTCCTCGACTACCTGCCGATCGTGCTCGCGATGATGGCGTTGCCGGTCGGGTTCGCGATCGCATCCGCGGCGTGGTGGCCGCGCCGGCGCGAGGCGATGTCCCCCGCCGCGTTGCCTCGATGACATTCGCACCGCGAACTCGACACGATACCGGTCGGCAACGTGCACGAAACATCGCTCCGTCAGGATGTGCGCCATGCCGGACATCACTCGCTCTTCGCATCGCGCCCTCCACAGCAGCCTCGCGATGCTGGCCACGATCGCCCTCGCGAGGTCCGCGAGCGCCGATGACGCGCCGAACCCTTCGAGCGAGCTCGCGGCCGCCAGCGACGGCGACACGAACGCAGCGCCGACCGAGACCGCAGTCGTCACGACGGCCGACGCCCCACCGGCGGCGCGCTACCCGCGCGCGGTGATCGCTCGACCGCTGACGCTGCCATCGGGGCTGGCGGTGTTCGGCGCCGACGCGACCGCCAACCACGACGTCAGCGTGATGGGCGGCGCGCCGATCGTGGGCTACGGCATCACCGACAAGCTCGAGCTCCAGGTGCCGTATGCGTTCGCGACCCGCGACTTCGAGGCGAAGGGCCAGCTCGACCTCGACGTCGGGTACGCGGTGCTGCGGGGCGCGCTCGGCGGCAAGCTCGAGGCGATCGCGCGGATCCGCGGTGGCTACGACCTGCTCGCCAGCCATTCGCGACCGCTGCTGATCGGCCTGCACGCGCAGTACAACGTGACCGACAAGCTCGCGATCATCTCCGGCGTTCCCGGCTCGCAACAGCTACGGATCTCGCTCGCCAAGGACGCGGCCATGGCCAGGCCGGTCGACTTCACCTTGCCGCTCGGGATCGGGCTCCAGGCAACCGGTGCGCTCTATCTCCAGCTCGATACCAAGCTGGCGCAGCTCGAGATCTCCGAATCGGCGAACACGCTGATCTTCCGCGATGCCACCCCCGTCGCGCTCACCGCCGTCTACAACGTCGTCAACGCGGTCGACGTTCAGATCGCCGTCGGGACCGATCTGTCCAACGCCCCGGGGGACGCGCTCACGTTCCTGGTCGGCGCGCGGTACTACGCTGGCCGGCTGTGACCAAACCAGCCGACGGTCGCGGGATTCGCTGACGCGCACTTCCGCTCCGCTCGCTGCGGCGTCGACGGCGGCAGCCGTGATACACCCGGTCCCTCGAGGCTGGAGCAAGAACATGAAGATCCACGAGTATCAGGGCAAGCAACTGCTCAAGAAGTATGGCGTGCCGGTACCGATCGGCATCGCGGCGACCACCGTCGACGAGGCGCTCGCGGCGATCCCCGAGGTCCAGAAGCAAGCCGGGACCGAGGTCGTCGTCGTCAAGGCACAGATCCACGCGGGCGGTCGCGGCAAGGGTGGCGGCGTCAAGGTCGCCAAGAACCGCGCCGATGGCGAGGCCGCGGTGAAGAAGATCTTCGGGATGCAGCTCGTGACGCCGCAGACCGGCCCCGAGGGCAAGAAGGTCCAGCGCCTGCTCGTGGAGCAAGGCCTCGCGATCGAGCACGAGTACTACCTGGGCATCCTGCTCGACCGCGCCACGGCTCGCGTCACCGTCATGGCTTCGGCCGAGGGCGGCATGGACATCGAGGAGGTCGCGGCGACGCACCCCGAGAAGATCTTCAAGCACGCCGTCGATCCGGCCACCGGGTGGCAGGACTGGCAGTCCCGCGTGCTCGCCAAGCAGCTTGGCCTGGCCGGCAAGATCACGGGCGAGCTCAACACGTTCCTCCGCGCGCTGACGCGCTGCTACGAGGACATGGATTGCTCGATGCTCGAGATCAACCCGCTCGTCACGACGAAGGACGGCCGGGTCCTCGCGCTCGACGCGAAGATCAACTTCGATGACAACGCGATGTATCGCCACCCCGAGCTCGAGTCGTGGCGCGATCCGAACGAGGAAGACGCGTCGGAGCAAGAGGCCAAGAAGTGGGACCTCTCGTACATCTCGCTCGACGGCAACATCGGCTGCATGGTGAACGGCGCCGGGCTCGCGATGTCGACGATGGACATCATCAACTACTACGGCGGCAAGCCCGCCAACTTCCTCGACGTCGGCGGCGGCGCCACCGCCGAGAAGGTCACGGCCGCGTTCAAGATCATCACCAAGGATCCCGAGGTGAAGGCGATCTTCGTCAACATCTTCGGCGGCATCATGAAGTGCGACGTGATCGCCCAGGGCGTCATCACGGCGGTCAAAGAAGTCGGGCTCAAGGTGCCGCTCGTCGTGCGCCTCGAGGGCACCAACGTCGAGCTCGGCAAGAAGATGCTCGCCGACAGCAAGCTCAACATCCTCGCCGCCGCCGACATGGCCGACGGCGCGCAGAAGGTCGTCAAGGCGGCAAAGGAGGCGAAATGAGCGTCCTCGTTGGATTCAATACGCGGCTCGTCGTCCAGGGCATGTCCGGCTCGGCCGGTGCATTTCACGCCAAGCAGATGGTGGAGTACGGCACGCGCGTCGTTGCCGGCGTCACGCCAGGCAAGGGCGGAGCGAAGGTCGCGGGCCTCGAGCAGGTGCCGATGTTCGATACCGTCATCGAGGCGGTCGAGAAGGCCGGCGCGAACACCACGGTGATCTACGTCCCGCCGCCGTTCGCGGCAGACTCGATCCTCGAGGCTGCCGCCGCGGGCATCGAGGTGATCATCTGCATCACCGAGGGGATCCCGGCGCGCGACATGGTCAAGGTCAAGTACGTGCTCGACCGCGACTACCCGATGACGGTGCTCGTCGGCCCGAACTGCCCCGGCGTGATCACGCCCGGTCAGTGCAAGGTCGGCATCATGCCGGGCTACATCCACAAGCCGGGAGGCGTCGGCGTGGTCTCGCGCTCCGGCACCCTGACCTACGAGGTCGTCGGCCAGCTCACCGCGCTCGGCCTGGGCCAGTCGACCGCGGTCGGCATCGGCGGCGATCCGGTGAAGGGCACCGACTTCATCGACGCCCTCATGTGGTTCGCCGAAGATCCCGGCACCTCGTCGATCTTCATGATCGGCGAGATCGGGGGCGACTCCGAGGAGCGCGCGGCCGCGTTCATCAAGGAGAACGTCAAGAAGCCGGTCGCCGCGTTCATCGGGGGCCAGACCGCACCGCCGGGCAAGCGCATGGGTCACGCCGGCGCGATCATCTCGGGCGGCAAGGGCGGCGCGGCCGACAAGATCGCGGCGCTCCAGGAAGCGAACATCGCCGTCGCGCCGACTCCCGCCGAGATGGGCAAGACGCTCGCGAAGCTGCTCTCGTAGCGAGCGGTCCGGGGGTAGCATCCGCGGGTGCCCCCGATCCTGAAGATCCTGCAGACCGGCGAGCCGGTATTGCGCCACCAGGCGCGCCCGCTGACCAAACACGAGCTCGCCTCGCCCCGGATCCAGCTCCTGATCGAGCTGATGCGAGACACGATGCGCGATGCTCCGGGCGTCGGGCTCGCGGCACCGCAGATCGGCGAGTCGATCCAGCTCGTGGTGGTCGAGGATCCGGCGCGGCTGCAGGGCAACCTCACCGAGGAGCAACTCGCCGCCCGCGAGCGCACCGGCGTGCCGTTCCACGTGCTCGTGAACCCCACCCTCACCATCGAGGGAGATGAAGTGGTCGAGGCGATGGAAGGCTGCTTGAGCTTCGATGGCTACACCATGGTGGTGCCGCGGGCCCGCAAGGTCCGCGTGGAGGCGCTCGACGAGCGTGGCGAGCCGATCACGATCACCGCGAGCGGCTGGTACGCACGGATCCTCCAGCACGAGATCGATCACCTGCATGGGATGCTGTGCTGCGATCGGATGGACTCGCGGACGCTGATGACGGTCGATAACCAGGCGCGGATCTGGCACGACAAGACCGTCAACGAGATCCGCGCAGGGCTCGAGAGACTCGACTCGTGACCAAGCGACGCTTCGAGCTCGCCGAGGGCACCTCCAACAAGTTCTGGGAGATCGCGGTCGACGGGGCATCGCATACGGTTCGGTTTGGACGCATCGGCACGGCCGGCCAGACGAAGACCAAGCCGTTCGCGTCGGAGCAGGCCGCGCGCGCCGACCGTGACAAGCTCGTCAGGGAGAAGCTCGCCAAGGGCTATCGTGAGGTCGCCACGCGCGCCGAGCCCGCGGTGCGCACCACGTTGAAGCCACCGCGCGGACGTCCGCCGATCGTGCTCACGCTCCAGGGCTCGCGGCTCATCACCGATGACGTCACCCAGGAGCTCGGCTCCGCCGCCGAGGCGAAACAACAACTCGACCAGATCCTGCGGCTGCGCAGGAACGAGGGCTACGCGATCGGCGACGTCGAGATCGCGGACACGCCGGAGCCGGAGCCCCCGGAGGAAGCGGAGGAGGACCTCGACGAGGTGCCGGAACCAGAGCCACCTTCGGTCGCCCACGACGAGCACGGGCGCTGCCAGATCACGTTCGAACTCGAGCCCGACGCCAGCACCTGCGCGAGCCTCGTCGAGCGGCTGCAGCGCGAGGCTCCGCGCGTCGTGCAGATCCTGTGTGACCTCGCGAGCCCCGGCGCGCCGTGGGCAGCCGCGCTGGCCAAGGCGCGGTTGCCTTCGGTGAAGGACTTCATCTTCGACACCTTCTCCCAGACCCAGACCCGACAAGGGCAGAACTCGATCGGCGACCTCCGCGCGACCCTCGATGCGTTGCCTTCGCTCGAGCGCCTGTTCGCGACGGGCGATCTCGTGCTCACCAAGGGCTCACACGCAACGCTGCGCGAGATGTTCCTGCTCGGCGATCCGCTCACGCCGAAGTTCTTGCGCGCGCTCGCGCAGTGGAAGCTGGCGGCGCTCGAGCGCCTCGTCCTGTCACTCGCCTCGGATGCGGGACCCGGCGACGACGACGCGGCGCTCGCGGTCCTCACCCGACTCGACGCGCCGCACCTCCGGATCGTGCACGTCGAGTCGCTGCATGACGTGCCCCATGTGATCCGCGAGCTCATCGCATCGGGGCGAGTGAGCGCGTGGAAGGAGCTCGTCCTGTCCGGCGGCCTGGACGAAGACGAGTTGATCGAGGTCGTCGAGCGGAACGTCGACGTGCTTCGCGGGCTCGACGTGTTCGCCCTTCCGCTCGGCAACGAGGTGTCGAGTGACGGCGACGAGAAGCTCCGCGCGCTGTGTGCGTGCGTCCACGATTCGTCGGAGTTCGACGATGCGACGCTCCCCGCGGCCTACGACGCGTGGCGCGGCGCCGCCGGTCCGCGCGAGATCATTCGCTAAATCATATTGTTAGTCGATTCCGGACGGAGGCTGGCTGGCCAGCGGCGTCCCGGTTCACGCGGTCTTCACGCGGGGGCCCAGGCGATCTCACGACGCGGTCGGGCAGTGTCGATTTCAAGGAAATCACAGGAGCCCACCATGAAGAACCTCATCGCCCTCGTCGTGTTCGCTACCGCCACCGCCACCACCACCACCGCCGCGTTCGCGCAGCCCGCGCCGGCGCCCGCCGAGCCGGCCGATCCCGAGATCCCGACGACGGTCGTCGTGGCTCCCCCGGCCACTCCGGCGGCGCAGCCTGCCCGCACCGCGACCGCGGAGCCGGCCAAGCCGCACGAGGGAGTCGCGGACAGCTCGGGGTGGCACAAGCCGGTCGGCCGCCGCCTGCTGCACGGGTTTCGCATCGGCTACAACCACATCGCCAAGTACGACCAGCCCACCCGCGAGAACGGCATGAGCATCCAGGAGGAGTTCAAGCTCAAGACGCCGCACACGATGGTGCTCGGCTACGAGACGTTCTACCGGATCGTGGGGCACTCCTGGCTCAACGTGCTGGTCGTCGGCAACGTGTCGGTGGCAGGCCTCGAGCAGAGCAAGTTCATCCCCACCGCGAGCGGGCTGATCGGCGCCGAGTTCAACGAGAGCTTCCAGGTCGGCGTCGGCG
>JAGSPR010000425.1 GCA_018262455.1 Deltaproteobacteria bacterium
AGCCGTTCCGAGCATCCCGGTCATCATCACGGTCGCGATCGCGACGACTCGATTGAACATGTTCATCTTGATTCTCCTGTTCGAAAATTTGAGCGGACTATACTCATCTGCGAGGCAGCACGCCGATTCAGGACCGGTTGCGTTTCGGCGGATCAGCTGCCAGGAAAGCAGCGCTTGGTGACCACACAGACGGATCTCGTTGAAACCGGACGCGGGCTCGCGAGTCCCATGGACGTGCGCCTCAGATCTCGATTCACGACGGTCGTTGCGATTGCCTGGTTGGCAGCTTGTGGCGGAACGCCCCAGGCGGGAACCGCGCCCATCGGCGGGCTCCGAGCGAGCACCGACGCTCCCGCGCCGCCGCGCAAACCCGACCCAGACCTGAACCCGCGGGCCCCAGCGCGGTTGCTCGCGATCGACTGGACCACCGTCAAGATCACCACCGAAGCGGACGCGCTCGCGCTCTGGGATCGCATCGCCCCGAACGGGGCCGACTGGAACGAGAAGCTCGCCGAGATCCCGAGCGGGCTCGACAGGGCGCTCGCGCTCGCGCTGCTGCGCGCCGGGAACTTCCGGTGCATGCCCGCACGCCCGCCACGCGACTGCCTGGCGCCCCAGTTCGATGTCCAGGAGCCGGCGGCAACCGACGGGCTGGCCGATCCGTGCCTGCGCCGCCTGCTCGCGATGTGGGCGATCGATCAGCTCGAGCCCGAGGACGTGCCGAGCGTGATGGACGCGCTGCGTGCGATCGTCGTGATCCCACCTCCCGAGTCGCAGCTCGTGGTCGCCGCGATCCACCTCGTGCCCGAGGCCGATCACGTCCACCGGCTGGAGCTGCTCGCGCTCACGAATCAGGCCGGCCAGCGCGAGCTGGCCGATGCCAACGTGGGCACGCTCGATGAGCCCCACCTGATCGAGGCCGTCACGAAGCATCACATCGATGGAGCCCTCGACGGGCTCTCCGCCACCGCTCATCGCTCGACCTACCTCGCGGCGATCAACGACGAGGCACTGACGAGCAAGGCCCGCGCCAACGCGATCACCGAGCTCACGTCAGACGATGACAAGCTCGCACCCGAGGTTCACGCGGCGCTGGTGAAGGCGACGAGCTCGCGGTCCTGTCCGGTCGCGGCCAGGGCCGTCCAGGCGCTCGACCTGCATGGCGATCACAAGTACCTCCCGAAGCGCCCGAACGTGCGCGCCATCGAGCCGATGATGCGCGCCCTGTGCGTGCTCGCGAGCTACGAGCAGCTCCAGCGCGCGGACGAGAGCTCGCTGCTGGCGACCTACGTCCCGGCCAAAGGGCTCGAGCGGATCTCGGTCGAGTACGATGCGCTGGCCGGCGTCGACGACGATGACAATCGCGATGGCGATGGCGACCCGCACACCCGGCACAGCGCGGAGCTCGTGCCCCGTGATGACCAGCTGGTGGTCCCCGAGATCGAGGACTTCGGGCGCGCGCTGCAGCACTGCAAGGGCACCGTCTGCACATCCGACGACCGCCAGTTCCAGCTCGGCTGGAAGACGATCGGCGGCGAGCTCCGGCTCTACCGCCTCGAGATCATCGAGCGCCCCCCCTGTCCACGCTCGTAAGCTGGACAAATTGCGTGAACTCTCAACCGGTTGGAGCGGAGGCGTGGATCTCGCGCCCAGCTGTGGCACCATGAGGACCGTGTCGCTCCCCCGCTGGCTCGGCGTCCTGACCCTCGGCTCGCTCGTGGCGCTCGGCGTCGCGTTCGGTGGTGCCGCAGAGGCGCAGGCCTTCAAGCCGCGCGGCGGCACCAAACCTCCCGCCACCCCGACCAAGAAGGCGACGCCCCCGGCAGCGGCCGCCACCAAGAAGCAACCGACCCGCACGACGGGGGCCACCACCCCACGCCGGGGCACGTCGAAGGTCGTCGCGAAGAAGAAGCCCCGGATCATTGCGAAGTCGAAGAAGGACGTCGTCGTGATCGATGAGGACGACGAGGACGACGTCATCATCCGCGACGACGATTGACCGGCGTTCGTTGATCGCGCCCCACCGTGCGCAGCCAATCGATCGGCAGATCGATCGGCGCCGCACGTCTGTTCAGTCAGCGTGCGCCGAGCGGGGGGCGTGTCGGGAGAGGTGATCTCCGTCGAGCATGAACTGATCCGGAGTGTCTCCAAAAAATTGCCCAGGTGATCAGCGCATGCGTATTTGCCAACTATGGATCGATCTCGCCGTGGGGGCGCAGGACCAGCCGGCAGACCGCCGAGCGCGCCGCCGGCCGCCTCGCGCCTGACCCTCCGCGGCAAGAAGAATCGCAGGCGGCCTGCCTCGGTCTGGACGCGCGTGCCAGGTCCCCGCGTGATCGCCGATGCGTGCGGCCGCGCGGCTCGCCGCTCGTTACCGGCCCTCGCTGCAACGGCTGCGCTCACGGCGGTCGGCGGCGGTCTGTGGCTGGGATACCACTTCGTGACGACGTCCTCGCGGTTCGCGATCGACGACATCCAGGTCCACGGCACCTCGCGGGTGTCAGCCGACGAGGTCCGCGCTGCCCTGCCGGTGAAGGTGGGCGACAACGTGTTCACCGCGAACCTCGACGGGATCTCGGAGCAGGTGCTCGCGCACCCGTGGGTCGCCGCGGCCGAGGTGCATCGGATCCTGCCCCACACGGTCGTGGTCGACATCCGCGAGTACGAGGCGGTCGCGATGGTGACGCTGCCGAGCGCGTCTGGCAGTGACCTCTACCTGGTCGACGGCCTCGGACACCCGTTCAAGCGTGCCGATGTCGACGCCGGTGAGGGCGCCGGGCTCCCGATCGTGACCGGCATCGAGCGCGCGGCCTATCAGCGCGATCCGGCCACCTCGGCACTGACGATCACCAGCGCGCTCGCCGTGCTCGACCGCTGGCGCGCGTCCGACTCCTCCGCCGAACGTCCCGCGATCGGCGAGATCCACGTCGACGCACACGGCGGCCTCACCCTCCGCTCCTACGACCACGGCACCGCGATCCAGATCGGTCAGCCCGGCAACGCCGAGGACCTCACCGGCCGGATGCGCACCTTCGATACCGCGTGGGCCGAGCTCACCGACACCGAACGTATGCGCGCTCGCGCGATCCACCTCGACGCCCGCCCTGACCACGTCATCGTCGCCTTTGCGAAGGACTAGAAGCAGCACCTATGGCCAAGCCCCGAAGCTCCAAGAGCAGCGAGATCATCGTCGGACTCGACATCGGCACCACCAAGATCGCCTGCATCGCAGGTGAGGTGACCGAGGATGGCGTCGACATCATCGGCATCGGGACCGCGCCGTCGAAGGGCTTGCGCCGCGGCTACGTCGTCAACATCGACGCGACGGTGGCCTCGATCCAGCAGGCGGTCGACGAGGCCGAGAACATGGCCGGCTGCGAGATCACCACGGTCTATGCCGCGATCTCCGGCGCCCACGTGCGAGGGCTCAACTCGAACGGCATCGTTGCGGTCAAGGACAAGGAAGTCCGCGACTCCGACATCGCGCGCGTGATCGACCAGGCCAAGGCCGTCGCGATCCCGATGGACCGCGAGGTGCTCCACGTCCTGCCGCAGCAGTACGTGGTCGATGATCAGGACGGGATCCGCGATCCGCTCGGGATGGCGGGCGTCCGGCTCGAGGCCAAGGTCCACATCGTGACCACGGCCGTCGCGTCGGCGCAGAACGTCATCAAGTGCGCGAACCGCTGCAACCTCCAGGTCGCCGACATCGTGCTCGAGTCGCTGGCCTCGTCGCAGGCCGTGCTGGAGGACGACGAGAAGGAGCTCGGCGTCGCCGTCATCGACATCGGCGGAGGGACCTGCGACATCATGGTCTACGCCGATGGGGCGATCGTCCACACGTCGGTGCTGCCGCTGGGAGGGGGGCACGTCACCAACGACATCGCGACCGTGCTGCGCACGCCACTCGACTCCGCCGAGAAGATCAAGAAGAAGTACGGCTGCGCGTGGCGCGGCCTCGTCGATGCCAACGACAAGATGGAGGTCCCCTCGGTCGGCGGCCGCGGCCCGCGCGTGATCCCGCGGATGGAGCTGGTCGAGGTGATCGAGCCACGCATCGAGGAGATCTTCGAGCACATCAAGAAGGAGCTGATGCGCACCGGCTTCTACGATGGCCTCGCCGCGGGCATCGTGCTCACCGGCGGCGCGACCGCCATGGAGGGCGTCAGCGAGATCGCCGAGCAGGTCCTCGATCTGCCGGTCCGCCGCGGCGCACCCACCCGGATCGGCGGGCTCGTCGACGTCGTGCGCTCGCCCGCTTACTCCACCGGCGTCGGGCTCGTCATGTTCGGCGCCGTGCAGGGCAAGATGATCCAGCTCCCGAACCGGGGCGACGACCGGCAGGGGATGTTCAAGCGCGCGTGGAGCCGGCTGGCTGAGATCTTCTGAACCGCGCGTACCCCAGCCGTACCCCGGACGGTCCTTCGATCTGAGTACGGTTCCGGCGATGTTCGACAAGCGCCTGGGCCAGGAGGGAGTGACGCGAGCCCCGAGGACGCCAACGGAGTCGCGCGTCTGGCAGCGGATCGGCGATGCCGAGATCAGCCGCTCGCACGATCGGGTCGAGGTTCGCCACGGCGATCAGACGCTCGCGCTCGCGCTCGGCGATGCTCGGATCCTCGCCGCGGCGCTGCTCCAGCTCACCCGGTAGGCCCGAGCTGAGCCGATCGACGCCGGCCTCAACCGCCGATCAAGCGGAGCTGGAACGTGGGCTGCACGTGGATCCCCCATGACGACCACGACCATGGGAGAGCTCGTCGCCGAGCTGTTCGACAGGTACGAGCGCTGCTTCCATGACGAGGCCCTCGCCGCCCGCGCAACGCAGGCGACGCTCACGGAGGTGCTGCGTGCCTCCGAGTGGCGCCGCCGGGCGATCGAGCGGCGTCACCGCCCTCGATGAGCGCGCAGGCCGATGCGTCATCGGCGCACGGGGCGCGCCCGCGCGCGTCGGTCGCGCACGTCGACGCGTGCGAGCTCCGCAAGGCGAACTGTGGTGGTTTGTAGGTCGCGGAGATTAATCTTCGCGGCCATTTCGAGATCGCAAGAAAACATGGCGTGGTTGCGCCCAAAAAGTTGCCCGGGTCGATCGAGGCCTTTCATATGGGGCGAGCAGGGGGAGTAACCAAGACCATGGCACTCATCGAATTCGACGACGTCAGTCACGCAAAGATCCTCGTCATCGGCGTTGGCGGAGGCGGCGGCAACGCCGTCAACACCATGATCGCCGGCAACCTCGACGGAGTTGAATTCGTCGTGGCGAATACCGACATGCAGGCCCTCGAGGCCAACATGGCGCCGCACAAGATCCAGCTTGGCAACGCCCTGACCAAGGGCCTCGGCGCCGGTGCGAACCCCGACGTGGGTCGGCGGTCTGCCGAAGAGAGCATGCAGCACATCGCCGACCTCATCAGCGGGGCGGACATGGTGTTCGTCACCGCTGGCATGGGCGGCGGCACCGGGACCGGCGCGGCCCCCGTGATCGCCCAGATCGCCCGCGACTGCGGCGCGCTGACCGTGGGCGTGGTCACCAAGCCGTTCGGCTTCGAGGGCAAGAAGCGATCGAAGC
>JAGSPR010000019.1 GCA_018262455.1 Deltaproteobacteria bacterium
GCGCCTGCGCGGCGCTGATCGCGGGGATCAGGACGCGGGCTTGATCGTGTGGCGACGCACGGGGGCGTCGACGCTGACGACGCGGGCACGCAGGAGGAACGCCGCGGGATTGACGTAGTGCGCGTTGAACGCGTCGCTGTGCTGGTTGGCGCGATTCGGGATCTCGAGGCCGAAGTGGAGATGCGGCGCATTGGGAGCCACCCCGGTCGAGCCGAGCTTGCCGATGTAGTGGCCCTGCTCGACCCGATCGCCGACCTCGAGGTCTGCCACGATGGTGTCGAGGTGCATGTACGTCGTGTACGTGCCGTCCACGTGGCGGATCTTGATGAACCGTCCGCTCATGTGGTCGCCACCATCGCGGCGGCGCTCGACGCGAACGATGGTTCCTGCGGACACGGCGATGATCGGTCGGCCGCGCGGCCCCTGGAGATCGACGCCACAGTGACCACGCCCGCACTCCGGCCGATCGATGCCGTGGCGGCGCGCACCGAAATGGCGCCTGTCATCGACCGGCATCTTCTCGTCGGCACGACTGATTGGATGGACCCAGTCACGCAGCGTTGGATACTTCTCGTCCAGCGGCACGCCGGCCACCAACGGGATCCTGGGCGGGTCATCGGACACCGGCGTCGGCCGCTTGGGCATCTCTTCGTGCGCGAAGCTCGCGAGGTGAAGCGAGACCGCTTCGTGGCTCACGAGATCCACGGCGAGCGCCGGGCTGGTCACGTGCTGCTGCGCGCGTGCCGCGCAACCGATCACGATCGCGAATGCCATTCCGCCGAGGACCCAGCGCTTGATGTGGCGCTTGGACGCCGCGACCAGGACCTGGGCAGTTGGATGTGAGAGCGAGAGTTTCATCGCGGATTCGACGTCGGCCACCGGGGCCTGGTGCGCGTTCCAGCAGGTGATGTGCCACAGCTCGATGGCACCGTCGGCCGTCACAAAGGGACGACCCGCGTGCAGCGGTACCATAGCTGCGCAGCGCGGACACCCAACAAAACTCATCGCAACCCATGCTAGCCGAACCGGTGGCAGCGATCGCGGGATCGCCTCCGCTTGATCGTGAATGAATCAAGCTACCTGTGCTGCGGCGTCCCACATCACACCCGATCTAACAGCTGATTACTCCAGAGCCGAAGTCATCTCAGGATCAACTGGAGCGCCTTCAGTTCGTGCAGCCATCCCCGGCGTGCGCCGAACGAGGTCAGGACTTCCGCGCTCGCAGCGAAGCCCGGCGCGTCAGGACTTCTTCATCATGATGATGAGGTGGTCGACGATCCGCTTGTCGTAGTAGCCAAAGCGGAACTTGAGCTCGCGCTTGGGCTGGACCGCGAACTCGGTGCGCCAGCTCCGGGCGATGTCGTTACCGGCCGGGATGTGCGGCTCGGTGAAGCCGCCGTAGGTCTCGTACTCGAAGCCTGCGGCCTTGCCCCACTTTGGCGCGATGCCGGTGGCGTCGGACACCATCCAGGTGACGTGCCCCATGAGGTAGTCGCGCATGATCGAGAACGACTCCCAGGACAACAGGTAGCTCGCGGCCTTCGTCATCGCCGCGACGGTGCCCTTCGCCTCGAGGTGCTTGATCACCCGTGGATCGGCCTTGAGGTGGTCGTTGTCGAGGTTCTGCTGGATGTGACGGTAGATCTGGACGCGCCCGCCCGGCTTCTGGAACCGCACCTCGGCGTTGGCGAAGATCCGGTTGCGCTTCTCCTTCTGCTCGCTGGTCGCATCGGGAGCCGCGGCGACCTCGTCATCGGAGAGGTAGTGGATGGTGCCGGCCTCGTCGAGCGTGAAGTAGCGCAACGACACGAGCTCGTAGCCGTGCACCTTGAGCGCCGACAGCCCGAAGATGAGCTGCGTGGGCAACGCGCCGCCGCGCATCGCGTCGATCATGTTGAGGGTGTTGCTGAAGTTGACGCGGTAGAGGAAGCGCAGCTCCTTCTCCACCGTGCCGAGCGCGCGGTCGAGCGCAGCGCTGCTGCGGGGCTCGGACGGCTTGGCCGACTTGCCGACGACACGCGCGTTTGCGGCCCGGTTGAGCGCGTCGAGCGTGCGCGGATCCCCGGCCGGCTCGAGCGACATCGTCGTGATCTCGTCGGCGTCGGGATACACGGTCAGCGCGGTCGACAGATCGCCACCGGCGAACGGGTAGACGACCCGCTTGGGCACGTTCGCCGGGACCTTCTCGGCGAAGAACGGGCGCGCGAGCTTGACCCACTGGTTGGCGTAGTCCTCCTGCGCGGCCCGGATCACCTTGCAGTGCTTCGCGATCATCTGGGCCGAGTAGCCCTCGGGCGTCGCGACCTCGCCGCACGCGCCGATCGCGAACAACTCGCGCCCCATCGCCGTGAAGTCGTGGCCCTCGAGTGCCGGGGGCGCCGGGGGCGCCGGGGGCGCGGCGGGCTTGGCGTCGACGACGGGCGGCTTGTCGGCTGCGACGACCGCGCTGCCGGCTGCCGCCGGATCCGGCTTCGGGGAGCCCACGTTCGAGGGCGTGGTCTGGGGCGTCGTGGCCGAGCCCGCACCGCCCTTCGCCGGATCGTTGCCATGACACGCGCTGAACGGAAGCAGCGCTGCGACGAGCATCAGGTGGCGCATGAGGGTGCGGACTATGCAACGAAGCGCGCTCGGGAGCTATTCATCTCGCGCGACGAAGCGAACCGGACGCCGCTCGAGCGCCCGCGCCTGGCGCTCCGTGAGGCGATCCTTCACCGGCCACGAGCCCCATCCGCCGGGGCGCACGGTAAGCTCGGTCATGGCCCCGATCAACGATGCTCGCCTTCGCGAGATCTTGACGCTCTCGCCGACGATCGCGGTGCTCGGCATCCACCACGAACCCGAGAAGGCCGCGTACTACGTCCCCGAGTACCTGCATGGCGAGGGCTATCGGATCATCGGCGTCAATCCCGCGTTCCTCGATCGGCAGCTGTTCGGCGAGCCGGTCCGCGCGACGCTGGCCGAGATCTCCGAGCCGATCGACATCGTCGACGTGTTTCGCCGCGGCGAGCACATCTCGGGTCACGTCGAGGACATCCTCGCGATGAAGCCCCGCCCCAAGGTCGTGTGGTTTCAGCTCGGCATCAAGAACGAGGACGCCGCGAAGATCCTCGAGGCCGCGGGAATCACCGTCGTACAGAATCGCTGCACCCTCGCGGACCACCAGCGGCTCGGGCTGGGCTCGCCAGCCCGCTGACGCCCGCCGCCTCGGAGCTGGCACGTCCCATGCTTCCTGCCAAGATGCACCCAGGACTCCGAACCGTGACGCCGTGAGCGCGATCCTCAACGTCAAGATCGAGAACTCCACCGACGCGACGCGGGGGCAACCGCTCGCCGCCCGCGTGCTGGCTCGCAAGGACGAGCTCGAGGAGGCGCTCGCCGATCTGGGTCCGCGCGAGGCGCTGCTCCGTGCATCGATCGAGACCGCGCTCGCGACCGTGTGCTCGCTGATGACCGGCGATCGGCTTGCCAAGTCCGAGGTCGTCGCGCGCGACCTCAACCGCTGGCTCGAGCGCAACAAGTACCTGGCCCAGGAGGTCAGGCGGCCCCATCGCCGCTCCTGAGCGCCGCCCCCTCGGCGCCGGCTGCACGGCGGTGTAGCATCGCGCCCATGAAGCTCGCCGTCGGACTTGGCTGCGTGCTCGCGGCATGCAGCTTCTCGCCGCTCGGCGTGGGGCCACCCGAGACCACGGTCACCGTGACCGACGACAGCGCGGCCGACTTCGCGGCCCACGATCAGCTGGTCGGAGGCGTGGTGACCCCGTGGGGTTCGATCGAGCCCGACGCGTTCGTGCCCGGCGGGCTTCACGCTCGCGCGTTCGCCGGCGAACACGTCGCCGATGCCGACAGCTACGAGGATGTCGCCCTCAAGGTCACCAGCCTGCTCGGCGAGTCGTATCGCCAGCTCCCGGCCGACTGGGCCAACGACCTCCGACCGAGCGGGCTCGGGCTCACGAGCTCGGACCTGTTCACCGTGCTCTACGACGGCGAGGTCGAGCTGCCGCTGGGGATCCAGCAGCTCGAGCTCGCCGCCGACGATCGCGCGATCGTGCAGATCGCCTCCGACGGCACGACGTTCGGCGAGCGGCTGTTCGCGCACAACGAAGCCGCCACCATCCAGCTCGATGTCCGGACGGCCGGCTGGTTCCCGATCCGCATCGCGTACAGCCAGGGCACTGGCTCGGCGAAGCTCCAGCTCACGATCGTCCAGGGCGCGAACCGCACGCCGGTGGACGCCAGCTCGCTGCGCGTCCGCGTGACCGACCGCCCCGGGCTGGTCGCGTTTGGCTTCGCCAGCCAGATCCTGCTCGATGCGCACGGCGAGACCGCGGTGCCCACGATCGACCAGACATTTTCCGTGGTGTCGCCGCCCTACGACCTCGGACTCGGCCTCGACTTCAGCCTGCGTCACGCAGGCCAGCTCCGGATCGACACCGCGGGCGAGTACACGTTCCGCGCCGAGGTCGGGAGCGACGACCAGTACCGTGCGTCGATCGACGGCGAGCTCGCGGTCTACGACTGGAGTAACTCTCCGCAGATTCCGACGGCGACCCGCACCCTCGCGGCGGGCTGGCACGACTTCATCGTGGACTACGCCGACCACGCCGGCGACGCGCAGGTCCGAGTGCTGATGTCCGGGCCGGGCCTCCCGGAGGCGGTGATCGACCCGGCGCACCTTCGCCCGGCGGTCGCCTCGGGACTGGTCGCGCAGTTCGCGCAGGCCGGCGACACCCCGCTCGCTGATAACACCATCACCGCTACCGACCTCACGCTGGATGGACCAGCGCTCGGCGTGGTCGACAGCGTCGACTACGGTTTCGGCATCAAGAACCATCCGTTCACCGACCTCACGACCGAGCTGATCGCATGCGGCACCTCGAAGCAGTTGCCGGTCGCCGCCACGGATCCCTCCACCCCGACCCGGTTCTACTTCTACGGGGACGTCACCTGCGCGGGCACGCCGCTGATCCCTCCGGCACCGTGGAAGCTCCAGTTCACCGACTCGATGGTGGGCAACGGCAACTTCTTCGGTCCCGCATTGTTCGATCCGTTCGTCGTCGCCAGCTACCACGGCGGCACCCGCATGCCGTTCGCCCGCTCGGTGTCGTTCGTGTCGACGCCCCGGCCGACGCCCGGCGCCCTGCGGCTCGCCGCGATCCGGGTCACCGGGCCCACCGATGGTGGGCGTCTCGAGATCGCGATCCGCAGCGCGGCCGATGCCGACCAGCTGGCCAGCGCGCCCTGGGAGGTCGTCGACAACGGCCGGGCGCCGAACCAGCCCGCGAGCGAGCTCGTGCAGTACCAGCTCACGTTCGCCGGTGACGGCTGGCAGTACCCCGTCATCGATCGCGTCGAGCTCGACTACGTCTCACTGGAGTGAGCCGCGAGGAGGTAGAGTGCGCGCGATGCCCGCTCGGCGCTTCCTGCTCATGATCCCATTCGCCCTCACCACCTGCTGCCCGCCTGATCCGAGCCACACCAAGCCCACCACGCCCTCCGCGGCTGGTGGGTCGGGCGCAGGCTCGATCCCGCCGGGTGCGCCGTCCTCACTCGACACGCTCACCCCTGGCAAGGACATCCGCGGCTTCACGGCGACGGCGATCTACCTCGATGATGCCGACCAGCCGATCGGCGCGCGGCTGGTCCACGCCAGGACCAAGTTCACGCTCGACTACCTGCGGATCGAGTCGGCGCCGCAGGGCTTCATCTGGGTCAACTCGTTCCCGACCTCGGACAAGGGCGAGCCCCACACGCAGGAGCACCTGCTCCTCGGCAAGGGCGATCGCGGCCGCAAGCTCGGGGGCAGCGAGACGATGGCCCTCGCGGCCTCCTCGGCGTTCACCGCCCAGTGGCGCACCGCGTACCATTTCCACACCGTCGCCGGTCACGACGTGTTCTGGCCCGTGTTCGAGAACCACCTCGATGCGCTGGTGAACCCGGACTACACCGACGAGGAGATCCGGCGCGAGGTCCGGAACTTCGGCGTCGACAAGGGCGACGATGGCAAGCTCCATCTCGAGGAGAAGGGCACCGTCTACAACGAGATGGTGCGCACCTACGAGAACCCCGAGGTCGGGCTGTGGCGCGACGCCGGCCAGCTCGTCTACGGCAAGACGCACCCGCTCGCGCTCGACTCGGGCGGTCATCCCGACGCGATCCGCACGATGACGCCCGAGGACATCCGCAAGTTCCACCACGACGCCTACCACCTCGCGAACATGGGCATGATCGGCGCGTTCCCGGGCTCGATGACGCTCGAGAGCGTGCTCGATCGGACCAGCGCGATCCTCGACAAGGAGGGCACGCGGACCGGCAAGGCCTCGAGCGAGGCCGACCTGCCGAAGCCCACGCCGGGCGCGCCCGGCACGATCGACATCGTCGAGTATCCGTACAGCGATGCCACGAACCCGGGCCCGATGATGCTCGCGTGGCCGGCCACCCGCAGCCTGGACGACACCGAGCGAACCCTGCTGGGTCTGTTCCTCGACGCGTTCGCCGGCGACGAGAGCACGACGCTGTACAAGCAGCTGATCGACAGCAAGACCCGGGTGATGGACCTCGGCGCGCGCAGCGTGTGGTCGACCGTCACCACCGATCAGGGCCAGCCGATCTACCTGGGACTCGCAGGCGTCAAGCCCGACAAGCTCGAGCCGAAGACGATCGAGGGGGTCCGCGCGCTCGTGCTCGGCGAGCTCGAGCGGATCGCGAAGCTCGCGGACGGTGACCCCGAGCTCGTCGCGTTCGACGAGCGAGTCGCAAGCCGCGTCATCGATCTGCAGCGCCGGTTCGCCAAGTTCCTCGACTCGCCTCCGGGGTTCGGATTCCGCGGCACGAGCGCGGGCTGGATGGATCACCTGCAGTCGCTGTCGAAGTCCGGCGGGTTCAAGAAGTCGCTGACGATGCGGCCCGCCCTGACGGCGGTGAAGGCGATCCTCGCCAGCAAGGGCAACCCGTGGCGCGACCGCGTGCGCACGTGGGGCCTGCTCGAGGTGCCGTTCGGGATCGCCGCGAAGCCGAGCCCGAAGCTGCGCGCCAAGCTCGATGCCGAGCACAAGCAGCGGATCGACGACGAGCTCGCGCGGCTGACGCAGAGGTACGCGACCAAGGATCCCGCCGCCACGCTGGCGCGCTTCGGTGCCGACTACGACGCCCAGACCAAGCAGCTGGAGGACTCCGCGAAGGCGACCGAGCTGCCGCCGCTGGTGGCGAGCTTGCCGATGACGCTCGACGACAACCTCAAGTACCTCGCCGGCGAGCTCGGCAGCGTCCCCAGCTTCGTCGCGACGTTCGACTCGATGGCCAGCGCGCGCGTCCAGCTCGCGTTCCGGATCGACCACGCGGTCGCCCCGGAGGATCAGCTCTACCTCGCCGCCCTGCCGTCGCTGCTCGAGGGCAGCGGCGTCGTGATCGATGGCAAGCCGGTCGCCGCCGACGAGGTGCGCGAGCGGATGCGCAAGGAGATCCTCGAGCTCTCGGTCTACTTCGTCGACAACGAGCGCACCGGGCGGACCGAGCTCGTCGTCGCGGGTGCGGGCAACGGCGCCGGCGAGACCCGCGCCGCGCTCGGCTGGATGCGCCACGTGATGTTCACGCCCGACTGGCGGATCGAGAACCTGCCGCGGCTGCGCGACCTCGTCGATCAGCACCTCACCGCGCTGCGCGGCCAGATGCTCGGGGCCGAGGAGCACTGGGTCGACGATCCGCGCGACGCGTGGCGGCGGCAATCGACGCTGCAGGCCCACACCTCGTCGTTCCTGACCCAGATGCACGATCTCCATCGGCTGCGCTGGATGCTGCTCGATCCACGCGACGCCAGGGTCACCGCCGAGGCGGTCGGGTTCTTGCGCTCGCTCGCCGCTGCGAAGCTCCCCCGCGCTCGGCTCGCCGAGCTGGCCCAGGGGCTCGCCAAGCTCGGCGATCCGAAGGCCCCGAAACCTGGGCCCGGGTTCGCGCAGTGGTCCGCCGCCGCCGGCAAGCTGTCCGACCAGGCCCGACCACTCGCCCGCGATGCCGGCAAGGACCTCGCGGCCCTGCTCGCGGATCTCCCCGATGGCTCGCTCGCCGCGGACTGGAAGTACCTGTGCCTGCAGATGGCGCATGACCTCACGTCCGGCGCCCCGGCGGCGCTCGCTCGACTCGAGGCACTTCGCCTGCAGATCCTCCAGGCACCGCGCACGCGCGTCGTCGAGGTTGGCTCGACGGCGACACTGCAATCGCTCGTCGCTGACGTCGAGCGGCTCGTGCGCGCGATCCCGACGCCGCAGGTCGCCCATGCGTACCCCGGCATGCCCGAGCAGCCATTCCGCGATCGGCTGCGCGAGCGCGAGCCGTCGGCGACGAGCCCCGTGTTCGTCGGGCTCGTCGCGCCCGGAACGTCGAGCGGTGTGTTCCTGAACCTCGCCCCCTCGACCTGGTACGGCGACACCGGGGATGACGCCGTGCTCGATTACATCGCGTCCAACCTCTACACCGGCCACGGCGGCCACAGCATGTTCATGAAGACGTGGGCCGCCGGCCTCGCCTACTCCAACGGCCTGCGCCCCGACATCGCGCGCGGCGCGCTCGTCTACTACGCCGAGCGCACCCCGCTGCTGCCGCAGACCCTGCGGTTCGTGATCGACCAGCTACGCCGCGCCAGGCCCGACGCGGGCATCGCGCGCTACGCGATCGCCACCGCGTTCGACTCGCGGGTCGCGAGCGGCTACGAGGCGCGAGCGAGCGCGATGGCGGCCAACCTCGTCGATGGCGTCACGCCCGAGGTCGTCCGCGCGTTCCGCAGCCGCGTGCTCGATGTCGCCAAGCGCCCCGAGCTCGCCGAGCAGCTGTTCGGCCGGATCGAGCGCGTCTACGGCAAGGTGCTACCCGGCTACGGCAAGCTCGATCCCGGCGGCACCTACTTCGTGATCGGTCCTGACAAGCAACTCGCGGCCTATGCCGACTACCTGCGCGCTGCGCTCGGCAAGGACACCAAGCTCTACCGGCTCTACCCGCGCGACTTCTGGATCCCCGCGAAGCTGTGAGCCTCGCGCCTTCCTGCGACACCACTGGGACACACCAGCGACACGCCGACGCCGACGCCGGCACGCGGCGATCGCCGCGCCCGGCGTTAGCGATCGCCAGGCGCGATCGATCCCCGAGGAGAGGGTCCGCGCTATAAGGCGGCGGTGAGAACCCGAACCTCGCTCGCTGTCATCGCCAGCCTCGTCGGATCGCTCGGTCTCGTGACCGCGGCCCCGACCCAACCGAAGCTCCTCGCGGGTGCTGCGCCTCGCCCGGTGACGACCGTCGAGGGCATCTCGGAGTATGCGCTGCCCAACGGCATGCGCGTGCTGCTGTTCCCCGATCCCTCGAAGGATACGTTCACGGTCAACGTGACGTACCTCGTCGGCTCGCGGATGGAGGGGTACGGCGAGACCGGGATGGCTCACCTGCTCGAGCACATGATGTTCAAGGGCTCGCCCCGGCACCCCAAGGTCTGGGAGGAGCTGCAGCAGCGCGGCGCGTCCAACAACGCCTCGACCTGGTACGACCGCACGAACTACTTCGAGACGCTACCTGCCAAGGGCGACAACCTGGCGTGGGCGCTCGAGCTCGAGGCCGATCGCATGGTCAACGCGAACATCGCGCAGGCCGATCTCAACAAGGAGTTCTCGGTCGTCCGCAACGAGTTCGAGATCGGCGAGAACAAGCCCGACCAGGTCCTGTCCGAGCGGATGTGGTCGACCGCGTACCTCTGGCACAACTACGGCAAGTCGACGATCGGCTCGCGCGCCGACATCGAGAAGGTGCCGGCGACCTCGCTCAAGCGGTTCTACAAGAAGTACTACCGGCCCGATAACGCGGTGCTGATCCTCGCGGGCAAGTTCGAGGCCGCCGACGCGCTCAAGCTGGTGGGCACGCACTTCGGCACGCTGGCGAACCCCGCCACCCCGATCGAGCCGACCTACACCACCGAGCCCGTGCAGGATGGCGAGCGCATCGTGACCCTGCGCCGCAGCGGTGACGTCCAGGTCCTCGGCCTCATCTATCACGTGTCGGCCGCGGCCGATCCCGACTACCCGGCCGCCGAGGCGATCGGCGAGATCCTCACCGACGAGCCGTCGGGTCGGCTGTACGTCGCGCTCGTGAAGTCCGGACTCGCGACTTCCGTGAGCTCGGGCCTGCTGCCGCTCCACGATCCCGGCGTCATCGAGCTGACGGCGACCGTGCCGGCCGGCAAGTCGATCGAGGTCGTCCGCGACAAGATGATCGGCATCGTCGAGGGCCTCGCGAAGGCGAAGATCACCGACGAAGAGCTCGCGCGGTTCAAGGCCAAGTCGAAGAAGCGGTTCAAGCTGTCGTTCGCCAACACCGCGCAGCTCGGCGTCGCGCTCTCGGAGTACATCGCCGCCGGTGACTGGCGCCTGCTGTTCCTCCACCGCGACCACGTGGCCAAGCTGACCACCGCCGACATCCAGAAGGCCGCCGCCTCGTACCTCGTGTCGTCCAACCGCACGCTCGGCATGTTCGTGCCGACCAAGACCCCGGAGCGCGCTCCGCAGAAGGAGACGCCCGACATCGCCAAGGTCGTGGGCGGGTACAAGGGGCAGCCCGCGGAGGCCGACGGCGAGAAGTTCGCGGCCACGCTCGAGAACATCGAGAAGCGCACCACCCGCACCACCTTGCCGTCCGGCATGAAGCTCGCGATCCTGGGCAAGCAGACCCGCGGGCACGTCGTCCGCGCTCGGCTGACGCTGCGGTTCGGCACCGAGGCTGACTTCACGGGCACCGCCAACCGCAACGCGATCTCGGCGCTCGACGAGATCCTGTCGCGCGGCACCAAGAAGCACACGTTCCAGCAGCTCAAGGATCAGTGGGACACGTACGAGGCGCAGGTCAGCGTCACCTCGCAGCCGGGGCTGGTCGACGTCAACATCCAGACCACGCGCGACAACCTGCCGGCCGTGCTCGCCCTCGTCGACGAGGTGCTCCGCCAGCCGGGGTACCCGCAGGACCAGTTCGACATCATGGTCAAGGAGGCGCTGACCGCGCTCGAGGACACGAAGTCCGATCCGCAGGCCCAGGCGTTCAACGCGATCGCCCGCACGGCCTCGCCCTACGCCAAGAATCACCCACTCTACGTCCCCACCACCGACGAGGCGATCGCGGGGCTCAAGGCGCTCCGGCTCGCCGACGTCAAGAAGTTCCCGGCGATGTTCGGTACCAGCAACGCGACGATGACGATCCTCGGCGACGTCGACATCGCGGCGGTCAAGCCATGGATCGAGAAGACCTGGGGCAACTGGAAGTCGCCGCGCCCGTGGAAGCGGATCGAGCGCAAGTACACCGCCACGGTGGGGGCCGAGCAGGCGCTCGACTTCCCCGACAAGGCGAACACGCTGATCGCGGTGACCCACGCCGTCGACATGAAGGATGACGACGCCGACGCGCCGGCGATGTCGGTCGCCAACTACACGCTCGGCGGTGGCGGGTTCGTGTCGCGGCTCCTCACCCGGCTGCGCCAGAAGGATGGCCTGTCGTACTTCGCGTTCTCGGCGTTCCAGCTTCCGCCGCTCGATGCCGCCGGCGTGTTCATCGCCGGTGGCGCGCTCAACCCCGAGAACGCCAAGAAGGGCATGGCGGCGATGCTCGAGGAGATCGGCAAGCTGGTCTCGGGCGGCATCACCTCCGAAGAGCTCTCGGGCGCCAAGAAGGGCATCCTCGAGGGCTTCGAGCGCAACCTGTCGAACGACGGCGCGGTGCTCGGCATGCTCCAGGACGGTCTCTACCTCGAGCGCAAGCTGGACTACTGGGCCAAGCAGAACGCGGCCGTCAAGGCGCTCACGGTCGACCAGGTGAACGCGGCGATCAAGCGCCACCTGAAGCCGGACTCGCTCGTCAAGATCACGGCCGGCGACAAGAAGAAGATGTGATCGCGGAGGCGGCTCCGCGATTCACGGAGCCGGGGGCGACGATGCGAGCGGCGAGCTGATCGACATCTCCGGGATCGGCGCGCTCGGCGAAGCGAGCCGCTCGTGCAGCACCTCGACCGGCCGCTTCAGCCCCGCGAGCTCACGCTCGCAGCCTCGCAGCCAGTCTGCCCCGACGAGCGAGCTGCGGGCCTCGGCGACGCAGGCCGTGAGCTGCGCGGCCGCCTCGCCCTGCTTCGCGGTGTGACGAGCGAGGCGGCCGAGCCGCGCGTGGGCCGAGATCCGCGCTCGGGCGGTCCGCCCCGCTGCGGCCAGTGCCTCGTACCCGGCCCTGAGTTTGTCGATTGCGAGCGCGGACGGTCGTGGCGCGGCCAGCACCAGCTCGAGCTCGAGGTCGAGCGTCACGCGGATCGCGAGGCCCTCCGGATCGTCGACGTCCTTGACCCGAGCGAGCTGGGCGCGTGCCGCACCCGCTAACCGGCGGTCGCGAGGCCTCGTGCACAGCTCGTCCACCAGCGGCGTGGCGCACGCGGCATCGGCGAGCAAGCGTGCGGCTTGCAGCGGCGGGATCGAGCTGGTGCCGACAGATCTCGAGACCAGGGGCGCTACCACCAGCGCGCGGCGGGTGGCCTCGCCTCGCCTGCCGGCGGCCAGCATCGCCTCCGTCACCAACAGCGAGCCCGCGATCGCGACTGCCTGCTCGCGCCCCCGCGCGGTGGGCTTGAACGCAGTCTTCGTCACCAGGTCGACATCGCGCGCTGCCCGATCGATCTCCCCGAGCGCCACGCGCCAGGCGACCGCGCGCTCGAACACGTCGAGTGACTCCCGGTCGTTCGGGTAGCGCGCCAGGATCTCCTCCGCGGAGGCCGCCGCCGCGGCGAACCGCCCGATCTGGCCCTCGACCCCGGCCCTGCGTGCGAGCGCACGGGGCAGGAGTCGCGAAGCCGGATATTGCTGCTTCAGCAGCGTCGCGATGGCGAGCGCGCGATCCACCGAGCCCGCCGCCAGATGACACATCATCGCGTTGTAGAGCAGCTCGTCGCCATCGCGGGACCTGCCGGCATCCTGGTGGATCGCGAAGTAGGTCTCGCCGCAGCGATCGTAGAGCGCGAGATCGTGGTCCTGGGTCGCCCGCTTCTCCAGCACCTCGGCCGCCTTGCGCATGACCTGGACGTGGATCCTCGCCACCACAGCTGCGAGGTCTGGCTTGTTCGCGAGGAACTTCGCATCGGCGCGGAGCTTGTCCGCCAGCGCGATGAGGTCGTCGTGGCGGTGCAGGAGGTTGTAGGTATCCAGCAACAGATTCGCCGCGTACTCCGCGGTCTCGTGGTCGCGATGGCTCGTCAGGATGTCGAGCAGCGTCGGGATCGCCTCGTCGAGGTGGTGGAAGCGGCGCAGGATGCTGGCGCGCAGGAACTTCACCCCGACGGCGTCCGGCGAGGCGCCGTCCAGCCTCAGGTACACCTCCATCGTGTGGAGCAGCTGCTGCTCGCGCGGTGGGATCGGAACGGGGCGAGGCACCTCGGCCAGATCGACTGGATCGCGCTCCGCGCTCGAGCGGCTCTTGATCGTCGGATCGGTGTCGAGCGCGTTCTTCCACGCGCTCAGCGCCGCACCGGCCGCGGCGAGCTGCTCGGGCCTGGTCACCTTGCCGGCGTCGGCCACCTCGATGAACGCCTCGGCGGCGCGCTCCCAGGCGGCGGTCGCCCGGCCGACATCGGGCTCGGCGGCGGCCACGGCCCACAGCCGCTCCGCCTCGATCAGCTCCGGACTCGACGAGCCGATCGGCTTGTGCGGGTATCTGGGCGCGGCGGAGGCGACCTGGATCCCGAGGCAGAGCAAGACCAAGGCGCGGGGCAGCATGCGGGTGCGACACCGTCCCCGGGTGGCAGTTCCGTCGATCAGCACGGGGATCAAGGCGTCCGCGAGCCCGAGCCGGCGGCATGGTCGAGCTCGGGTGCGCAGGTCGAGACCCCAGCAAGATCTGGGCTATGTTGGGTCGGCTTGGAGTGTCCGATCTGCCTGCGTTCGACCGCGGCCAACCCGTGCGAGTGCGGCTACGACTTCACGACCTGCGACCGCACGATCGCGGCCGATCGCGCGGCCATGATCCGGCAACGCTCGGCCCGCAAGGCCTGGAGCGGGATCGGGCTCCTGGCGGCTGCGCCGATCACCATGCTGCTGTGCGCGCTCGCGCCGCAAGGGATCGGGGTCGTGGCGGGGCTGGTGTTTCCGTTCCAGATGTTCTTCGGCTGGGGCTGGACGACACGCGGAATTCGCTGGCACCGCGCCGCCCGCTTGCGGTTGGCCCGAGCGACTCGACCTGCGGCGCTGCCCGCCGCTCGGATCGTGACCCGGTGACGCGCGCTACTTGCCGACGCGCTTGCGCAGCTTGTCCTTCGAGCTATCGAAGTTGAGCGTCTTGAACACCACGAAGCTGTTCTCGGGATCGACGATGTGCGACCACAGCGCGACGGCGACATCGACCCGCGCGTCATCGAAGCTCATGACGCCCATCACCGCGGCGACCTGATTCGACGTGAACCAGTTTGCGCCCGCAGCCTGGCGCGCGACCTCGACCTTGTCCTTGTCGAAGCTCGCGTCCTTGAGCGCCTCGATCAGCTGGCCGAACGCGCCGGGATTCATCGCGGCGGGCCGGACCGGCGCGGCGGTCGGCCTCTTCGCGTCGGCCTGACGCGCGGCGAGGGTCTCGACGGTCCTGCGCATCGCGACGATGCCCTGCTCGAGCAGCTGCGCGCTGGCGCGCAGCCCCTTGCGCTCGTCCTTGTCCTCGGCCTCATCCGCGAGCTCGATCAGATCGGCGGCGTCCTTGGCGATCGCCAGCGTGTCCTTCACCAGCGCTTCGAGGGGGATGTCCTTGCTCGCGCGCCGGGCGAACGCTTGCAGGTCATCGCTGATCTCGCTCGCCCGCGGCGCGAACTTCTTGCGGACCGCGCGGTCGGCCGAGGCCTTCGCGGTCGAGGCGACGGCATCGGCGCTCGCCGCGAGCTTGATCGCGGCATCGCCGATCACGGCGCGATCGCCGCCGTGATCGGCATGAGCGCGGCCAAGGCCAAACACCAGCACCAGGAACGAGCACAACGAGAGAACAGCAGAGCGAGTCATGGAACCTCCGACGTTGGACAAGGCCCCGGTTCTAGTCGGCTCCGGCCGATAGATCACGTCATAAATTGTAAGCAGCGGGTTTCGGTGAAGGAACTGCAAGCCCGCTCACCATCTATGCGACCTCCCGGTCGTGCTATCGCTACCGCGTGGAGATCCTGAACCTTCACGAGCTCGAAGCGCTCGCCCGCGCGCGCTTGCCCCAGCTCGCCTGGGACTACTACGCCTCCGGAGCCGATGACGAGCGCTGCGTGGAGCGCAACCTCGCGGCCTACGAGCGGATCGCGCTGCACTATCGCGTGCTCGTCGACGTCTCGCGGCGCGACCTGTCGACGACGGTGCTCGGCCAGCGGATCGCGATGCCGATCGCCGTGGCGCCCACCGCGTTTCACCGGCTCGCACATCGCGACGGCGAGCTCGCCTCGGTGCGCGCGGCCGGCGATGCCGGGACCTTGTTCGTGCTGTCGACGCTGTCGAACACCGCGGTCGAGGAGGTCGTCGCTGCCGCCACCGGGCCGGTGTGGTTCCAGCTCTACGTCTATCGCGATCGCGGCGCGACCGAGGCGCTGGTGCGACGGGTCGAGGCGGCCGGGTGTCGGGCGCTCGTGCTCACCGTCGACGCGCCCCTGCTCGGCCGGCGCGAGCGCGACGTCAAGAACCGGTTCGCGCTACCGGCCGGGCTCGGGGTCGAGAACCTGCACGCCGCGGGCTACCAGCGCCTGCCCCGCACGACCGGTAGCGTTGCCGAGTCCGGGCTCGCCGCGTACGTGTCCGAGCTGCTCGATCCGAGCCTGTCGTGGGACGCGATCGAGTGGTTGCGCTCGATCACCTCCTTGCCCGTGCTGATCAAGGGTGTCGTACGTGCCGACGATGCGGCGCGTGCGATCGAGCATGGCGCGGCCGGCGTGGTGGTGTCGAACCATGGCGGCCGCCAGCTCGATGCCTCGCCCGCGACGATCGACGTGTTGCCGCGAATCGTGGATGCGGTGCGCGGGCGTGGCGAGGTCTTCGTCGATGGCGGCGTGCGGCGCGGCACCGACGTGGTGAAGGCGCTCGCGTTCGGTGCGCGGGCCGTGTTCGTGGGTCGTCCCGTGCTGTGGGGGCTCGCCGCCGGCGGTCGTCCCGGGGTCGCGGCCGCGCTCGAGCTGCTGCGCCGCGAGCTCGATCTCGCGTTCGCGCTGTGCGGCTGCCCCGACGTGGCGAGCGTGACCCGCGACCTCGTGGAGCCCTGATGTGGACGGTGATCGGCACGATCCTGATCGCCCTGGCGTCGGTCGGCACCGGCCTGCTGATCGATCGCAGGTGGGGCGTGCTGCCACGCAACGCAGGGCTCGCGGCCGGTAAGCCGAAGCTGCTCGAGGCGCCGGGCGCCACGCCAGCGTCGGCGATCCCGGCGAGCATCGGCGAGATCGAACGCCTGCGACGCGCGCAGCACTGCACCTGCCGCACCGCGATGGACGTCAGCGCCGACGGTGATCGCGTGACGTACGGGGGGCACGAGCTGCTCGTGCTGCGCTTTGCGTGTGCGCGCTGCGGTGCCACCCGCAGCCTGTACGTCCGCGACCAGTCGCCTGCGACAGCGGTCGCAGCCCCGTAACACTGCGCGACGACACGAGTTTCCGGCCAGCGGCCGAAACCGCGCGACGGCCCCAGGCGCGGCGCATCCAGGGACATCCCAAGGAGATGTTCATGTCCCGTCGATTGCTCGCGATCTGTTCCTGCTCGTTCCTGATGGCCGCCTGCGGTGGTTCGAGCTCCACTGGCGATGATGATGTCGGGGGCGTCGATGCCCCCGTCAGCGCGACCCTCGATCCGCGTGACTGCAGCGGGGTGGCGCAGAACTTCGCCGCCGCCGCGACCACGTGCGGGGGCCAGCTCCCTGCCGGCGCCGAGGCCGCGTTCAAGGGGTTCTGCGAGCGGGGCGTCGCCGCCGCGGCGATGTGCGGCGGCAACCCCGCCGGCGGACTCGACTGCTTCGTCACCAAGGACGCGACCGACTGGGTGTGCCAGCTCGGCCAGCCGTACCCGGCGTGCAACGGCGACCTCGCGTCCGCGCTCGGCATGTACTGCGTGATCGCGCTCGGCAACCCGGCGTGCGCGTCGGGCATCCACTGCGAGTTCGACACCGACTGCAGCGGCGGCCTCGGATGCAACGGCAAGACCTCGCAGTGCTTCGACAAGTCGGCGTACTGCATCGGCCTGCCCTGCGAGTTCAACACCGACTGCCCGGCGCACGAGACCTGCAACGGCGCCGAGCATGTGTGCGTGGGCCAGTAGGCTCAGGTCTCCAGCGACAGCGTCTGACGCAGCGAGTAGTCGAGGTGATTCGCGAGCCGACCCATGACGCTGTCGAGCTCGTCGCCGGACAGCCGCAACACCTCGCCGAGCTGGCGGCGCGTGCGCCGAAGCACGAGCTCGCGGATCCGGGCGACCCAGCGCGCGGCGGTAGCGCGATGGACGCCATAGAGCGCGGCGAGCTCGTCGACCGACGCCCCATAGAGGTACTGCTGGCGGAGCAAGTTGCGCTCGCGTGGCGAGAGGGTCGCGAGCGCGCTCGCGAACGCATCGCGATAGGCGAGGCGCTCCGCCTCCGTCATGGTCTCGACCGGCGCGCGCTCGTCGAGCCGCGCGGCCAGGGTGTGATCGCCGTCGACGATCGGCGTCTCGCGGCGACGGGCGCGGAGCAGCTGCAGCGCCTCGCGCACCGCGACCACGCGCAGCCAGCCGCGGAGGTCGCCGCGGCCGCGATAGTCGGCGATCTTCGCCTGACCGCCGGCGGAGGCTGGCAGCACGCGCTCGCGGACCGCGTGACGGACATCGAGGGCGAGCGCGCTACCGCCGTCGAGGTGTGCGAGCGCCGGCTCGAGATCGCGCAGGCAGTCCTCGAACGCGCGCAGCGCGGCGGCGTCGCCCTGCGACACCGCGCAGGCCAGCCACAGGTCGCGGACGCACAGCGTGCGCAGCGAGTCTCCGATCGCCACGTCGCCTGGCAGCCGCGCGGCGAGGTACGGCAGGAACGAGTCGTCGGCCAGCTCGACCCCCGGCCAGGTTACCCGGGCCGCCACCAGCAACTGGGCCAGCATCGGATCCGACGCCGCGAGCATCACGATGCGCCATGCTAGCGTGATCGCGATGTGTCCCGGCGAGGAAACGATCGCGGCCTACCTCGCCGGCCGGCTCGCGATCGCCGAGCGCGACGCGTTCGACAGCCACCTCGACACCTGCAGCCTGTGCCACGAGCTGCTGGCGGCGCTCGGCAAAGGTGCGCAGCCCCGCGCGGAGTCGAGCGCGACCTCGCTCGGCGTCGGCCCCTCGCTCGGGGTGGGATCGACCGACGAGGTCACCGATCCCACGAGCTTGCCGGCCGGCCACCCTCTCGGACGCTATGTCCTGCTTGCCCGCCTCGGTGCCGGGGGCATGGGCGTCGTCTATGCGGCGTACGATCCCGAGCTCGATCGCAAGATCGCGCTCAAGATCCTGCGGCGAGCCGATGCGGCCGGCACGCGGCTGCGCGACGAGGCCCGCGCGATCGCCAGGCTCGCGCATCCCAACGTGGTCGCGGTGCACGACGTCGGCGAGGCCGATGGCGAGGTGTTCGTCGCGATGGAGCACGTCGACGGCAGCACGCTGCGCGACTGGCTGCGCACCCCCCGCACGCCCGCCGAGATCCTTGCCGTGTTCGCCCAGGCCGGCGCAGGGCTTGCCGCTGCGCACGCCGTCGGGCTGGTCCACCGCGACGTCAAGCCGAGCAACCTCATCGTCGGCAAGGACGGCCGCGCGCGCGTGCTCGATTTCGGACTCGCCCGCCGGCACGCGATCGGCGACGACGAGGACGGGCCCCTGGTCGGCACGCCCGCGTACATGGCACCCGAACAGCAGCGCGGCGGCCGCGCCGATGCCCGCGCGGATCAGTTCGCGTTCTGCGTGTCGTTGTGGGAAGCGCTCGCAGGCGAGCGTCCCGCGCCCGACCCCGCCGTCGCAGCGCGGGGCACGATCGCAGGCGTCGGCGCTCGCACGATGCGCGCGCTGCGCCGTGGGCTGGCCGCCCGGCCGGAGGATCGGTTTCCGACGATGGGCTCGCTGCTGCAAGAGCTCGTCCCGGCCCCGCGCAAACGCTGGCGGTGGGCGATCGCGATCTTCCTGGCCGGCGGCACGCTGGCCGCGGCCGGCTTTGCCGTGTTCACCGGCGGAGGCGCTACCCCGTCGTGCGCACGGGCCGGCGATCCGGTGACCCGCGTGTGGGGCGGGCCGCAGCGAACGGCGCTGCGCGCGGCCTTCGGCGCGACCCACCTGCCCTACGCGGACACCGCCGCCGACGAAGCGATCGCCCAGCTCGACGCGTGGACCCTCCGCTGGCAGCGCAGCGCCGAGGCGAGCTGCCGGGCGACGGCGATCGATCGCGTGCAGCCCGCCGAGCTCGAGGGCCTGCGCCGCTCGTGCCTCGATCAGCTGGTCGAACGGCTCGAGCCGCTCGTCGCGCTCGCGGAGGCGGCGACCCCGGCCATCATCGCGAAGGCCGACGCGCTCGCCGCGGCCTTGCCTGGTCCCGAGCGCTGCGACGACACGGCCGCGCTGATCGCGATCTCACCGCCGAGCGAGGCGTCGCGAGTCGAGGTCGGCGCGCTGCGTGCCGCGATCGCGCGCACCGAGGCGGAGATCTTCGGCGGTCGCGGCGAACAAGTACGCGCCGAGGTCGGGGTCCTCCAGCGCAAGGCCGAGGCGCTCGCCTACCCGCCCCTGCGCGCGCGCGCTCGATTTCTCGGCGCCCGGCTCGACCAGGCGCTCGCCCACTACGACCAGGCGATCGCCGGCTTGCACGCCGCGGCCCGCGAGGCCACCGCCGCGCGCGATCTCGAGCAGCTCGCCGAGATCTGGATCGATCTGACGCAGACGCTCGGCAACGATCAGCGCACGCTCGATCAAGCGGCCGTGTTCGATGGCTACGCCGAGTCGCTCGTGGCGCTGCTGCCCGATCGCGACGCGCTGGGGCTGCAGCTCGAGTTCGCCCGCTGTAACCGCAATCGCGACAGCAGCAAGCCCGATGACGTCGCGACCCTCGCCCATCACTGCGAGACCACGATCGCCGCGGCCGAGCGCGCACGCCCACCGCGCCTCGCGATCGCGAACGCCGCCCGGACGCGGCTCGGTCACTTCCAGCGCCTGCTCGGCCAGGACGCACAGGCCCACGCCACGCTGGTCGCGGCGGTCGCCGAGGCCGTTCGCGTGCACGGCGAGCTCCACCCGGACACCGCGGTCGCGCGCTACTCGCTCGGCATCGCCGAGCTGGCTGCCGATCGACTCGAGGCCGGGATCACCGAGCTGCGTCAGGCGCTGGCGATCCGGCGCGCTGCGTTCGCAGGCAACAACCTCCAGGTCGCCGAATCCCTGCAAGGCCTTGGGGATGCGCTCGCGACCAAGGGCGAGCACCGCGAGGCGATCGCGCTGTTCGACGAGGCCCTCGCGATGGCGGAGGCGCTCGGCCAGGGCACGTCCGCGCTGGCCGCGAACTGCCACATCCTGGACGGGATGTCGCTCGAAGAGGTCCAGCGCGACGATGATGCGCTCACGCACTACCTGCGCGCCGCCGACATCGCCGATCGAACGTTGCAGCACAGCGAGCCGCTCGCGGCGATGGGCCTCCGGCTCGCGGCCGACGTCAGCGGTCGCCACGGCCACGCCCCGGTCGGCGTGTTGCATCTCGAGCGAGCGCTGCGCCTGCTCGAGCGCGCGAGGGCCGCGCCGATCGAGGTCGGCACGACGCAGCAGCGGCTCAGCGAGGTCTTGCTCCGGATCCCCGCGGAGCGCGCCCGCGCCCGCGCGATGGCAGAGGCCGCGCGCGCCAGCTTCGTGACCGCCGGGAAGGCCGGTGCGCCGGCGCTTGCCGAGCTCGACGCGTACCTGCGCAAGCAGGGCTGGCGCTGATCTGGTGGCGACCCGTGCGCGCTACTTCGGGTGCAACGCGCGATCGATGAGCCCGCGCGCCGCCGCGGCGAGCACCTGGCGTCCGAGCGGGCCGAGGACCTGGGACTCGCTACGGCCCCGGCCCACGAGGTAGCCGACCGTCGCGGCGAGCCCGAACCGGACCCACGGGTTGTCGAGGTACGTCGATGGACTCAGCATCGTCTTGGCCGCGCGCGCGCGGCGCTGCAACTCGCGCAGCTTGTCGACCAGCCCGCGCTCGGAGATCGCGGCCCGCGTGAGCTCCTGACGGGTGAGCTCGGTGGTCATGGCTCAGCGCCGGTGCAGCAAGCGTGCGACGAGGTAGCCCGCGGCGAGCCCGACCGCCACCGTCGCGAGCGGGTAGCGGCGCATCAGCACGGTGAGGTCCTTCACGAGGCTGGCGGCGTGTTGCTTGGCACGCTCGGTGAGCTCGTCGAGAGACATGGCGGGTTCGCCGCTCGGGGACGTGCCAGAGGCGGGCTCGGGCGGGTTGGCATCGGTGGGGTTGGTCATGGTTCCTTGAGCGTGGTGGCGGTCTTCGTACGACGATAGGCGACGAACAGCAGGAGGATCGCGGCGGTGGTGGTGCACCCCGTGACGAGCCAGAGCGCGGCCCACCACGAGAGCCCGAGCGCGACCAGGGTGGCGACGATCGAGAGCGACAGGAGCATCGCGGTCACGACCACCACCCCCACCGCGATCATCGTGATCCGGAGCGCGCCACCGAGGGTCTCGAGCCGGCCGCCGAGCTCGTGGCGGACGTCCGCGATGTGGGCCGAGACCAGCTCGCGGGTCTCGACCAGGATCTCGCCGACCAGCTCGGGAGTATCCAGCTCGACCAGCGGGGAGGGGTCTCGGGTCACCGCGACGTTGATTGCACGACCGGGCGGCGACCGCAAACGGCTGTCAGACCGATCGCGTATCCGATCGGGGATGCGCATCTACTTCGTCGGCAGTCACGCGACCGGAAAGACCACGCTGTGTCGGTACGTGAGCCGGCGCTACGGGCTACCGATGATCAGCGAGGTCGCGCGTGCCGTGCTCGCCGAGATGGAGACCGGCCTGGACGCCCTGCGGACGGACATGGACCTCGTCGCCGAGTACCAGGAGCGCGTGTTCGCACGCCAGGTCGCGGTCGAGCAGCTGCACGATGGCCGGTTCGTCTCGGACCGCGCATTCGACAACCTCGCGTACGTCGCCGAGCACACCACGAACGCCGCCGCGATGATGAACGATGCCCGGTTCCACGACTACATGAAGTGGGTCAGCCAGGGCATCGTGTTCTTCCTGCGGCCCCACCAGTCGTTGCTCAAGGATGACGGCGTCCGTGCCGGCGTGTCGTGGGACTCGGTGCTGCGGATCGATGGCATGGTCAAGCTGATGCTCGAGCAGCATCGGATCAGCTACCTGCCGATCGAGAGCGTCTCGATGCAGGAGCGCGTGCGCGCGGTCGAGTTCGTGCTGGCGCGGTGCGGGCTGGCGGAGGCGGCGGTCAAGCCACGGACACGGTCCCAGACGATCCCGCCGACGATCGCGCCCGCGCCGCTCGCGAGCGCACCGCGCAAGACCACGGTCGAGTCGTGGCCGTACGCGCTGGTCGACAGCGGCGATCACGGCGCGTAGCTGGTCACGGAGCCGGCGGCGTGACCAGCCCTGCACCCACGCGGGTCCCGAGCAGCCGGATCGCCCCGACCGAGCCGCCACCGCCACCACCGCCGAGGCTCGTGTCGGTACCGGCGACCGCGGCCGTCGTACCGACCGCGCCGGCCCCGCCGAACCCGAACCGGATGTCGGAGCCAGCCCCGCCAGCGGCAGCGGCCGTGCCGTAGTCGCCATCCGATCCCGCCACGCCCGACACCGGATTGCCACCGATCCGCGCACCACCCTCGCCGCCCCCGCCGCCGTTCGCGCTGAGCTGTCCGTCGATGACGATCGATGGCGCCTCGAGGATCACGATGCCACCCGCACCGCCACCTCCACCACCCGCTTGCACCGATCCACCCGTCCCGCCGGCACCGGTCGCGCGGATCCGTCCGGTAATCGAGATCGTCGTGATCGCGGTCGCGTAGAGCCCGCCGCCACCTCGGCCGCCATCGCCACCCGCCCCACCCCCCTGGCCTTCGTTGCCTCCCCGCGCACCGCCGCACCCGGCGCGTAGGTAGGTGAGCGTCGAGATCGGGGCTCCAGCCGTCCCGTTGAGCGCGACGCCATCGCCCCCGAGGCTCGAGTCCGCGTCGCCGATCCCGCCATCGCCGCCGGGGCCGCCGACACTGCCGCCAGCCGCGCCGCCCCCTCCACCTTCATCGGGCTCCGGCAGCCTCGTCATCGTGCACGACCCGTCATCGGCGCCCGGCCCCGTCCGACCGCCGCGCCGACTCGAGACATCAAGCTCACCGCTGATCGAGAGCTGCGCACTCGACGCGAGCGCGAGCGGCCGCGTTCCGGACACCTGCAACGTGCCGGTGATGTCCACCGAGGTCGCCATCACGAGGCAGACGTCGGGCCCGGTCGCCTGATCGAATGTCCGGCACCGCGGATCGAGATCGGTGTCGAACGACTCGATGCCCGTCACGGTGAACGGATCCGTCGCGGGCGCTTGCACGCACAGATCGAAGAACCCGGGTGTGCAGCCCGGCGGCGCATCGGAGGCAGCGTCCTCGGTCACGGAGTCGCGCGCGTCGATCGTGGGGGCGACATCCATGGGGGAGACATCGCCAGCCGCGGCCGGCGGATCGAACGAGCACGCACCGAGCAGCACGATCAACGCGCGCCTTCCCATGCTCGCATTGTACTCGGCGTGGACGCGCGTTCGCACCTGTCAGCTCGGCGCTCGGACCTGGTCGCGGTCGCGCGGTCGACGCCGGAGGTACGGTGAACGCGCACCTTGGGCCAGGTTCCACCAGGTCCCTACGCCAGGTCGCTCAGCACAACGGACAGTTGTTATCCAGGTAGCTCACACCGAGTGCGGCGCCGACCACGAGCCCGATCACCGCCACCACGATGAGCGCGTTGCCCGTCGGGTTCGACTCCTCGTGCTCGACGCACACCTGGCCCGCCGGGGCGTTCGCCGCGTCGCAGCTGCCCGGTTCCTGGCTCGCACCGGGACACGCGCGCAGGCAAGCGCCGCGATCCGGGATCGACTCGCATGCGGCCACGCACGACGAACCGCCACCGCCCAGCCCTGCCACCGGCACACGGGTCCGGAACGTGTCGTGGCAACCAACGGCAAGCCCGATCAGGGCGATGGTGGCGATCAGGCGCATCTCGACCAGCCGTGCAACCAGCAGACCGTGCTGAAGGCCCCACTCGCTGGCCTGGAGACCTAACCCCAGGCTTGGGCGCTGTTCGACTTCGAACGTCGAGCAGTTCGATCATGAACATCGACCCGCAGCGGCTTCGGTCCCAGGGGGAGCCGGCGCAGGGTCAAGATCTCATCAATTCCGCATCAAGGATCCGGTGCGTGGCATGCTCGTTCAATCCGCGCGGTACCGTCCGACGCATGCTTGTACTTGTTCGCTCGGTGCGTCCAGGTGCCAGCTCTTGCGGGATGACGTCATCCCTCGTGCGCGTGTGATGGCCGCGCGCTCCGGCCGGATCATGGTCGTGGATGACGAGGTGAACGCACGAACCGCGCTCGCAGAGTTGCTTGGTCAGGAAGGCTACGACGTCGAGACCGCGGCCGACGCGGTCCAGGCGTTGGCCCAGCTTTCGTCGTTCGTCCCCGATCTCGTGGTGACCGATCTCGTGATGCCAGGCATGGGCGGTATCGAGCTCACGAAGAAGCTGCTGGCTGCACAGGTGCCACTCGCCGTGGTCGTGATGACCGCGAGTGGGGTCACCTCGGCGATCGACGCGATGCGCGCCGGCGCATCCGACTACCTGACGAAGCCGATCCACTTCGAAGAGCTGCTCGTGGTGATCGAACGCGTCCTCGAATACCAGCGGCTGCGGCGCGAGACCGCCTGGGCACAGGAACGCGTCCGCGAGCAACTCGCGTTCACGAGCGCGATGGCGAGCAGCATCGGCAAAGGCACCCTCGCGATCGACCTCGAAGGACGGATTACCTTCCTCAACGAGGCGGGATCCAGCCTGCTCGGATGCAGTGACCACCTCGGCAAGCGCGGCTCGGAGATCGCTCATCTCGAGACCTGCGACGGCCTGATCGTCGAGTCTCCGCTCGCCATCGCGATCCGGACCGGAGAACGAGTGGTCAGCGACGACCACATCATCGTCAGAGCCGACGGACTGCGGTTTCCGGCGAGCTACACGGCGGCCCCGATCCGGCGCGATGGTCGGGTGACTGGCGCCGTGGTCTCGTTCGACGACATCACCGAGCGACAGCAAGCGCGCGAGGCGCAACGATTCCTGCTCGACGCCGCCGTGACCCTGAGCGCGAGCCTCGAATCGACAGCGGTGGTGAACGCCGTGGCACGGCTGGGCGTGCCACGACTGGGTGAGATCTGCTTCGTGGCGATCGTCTCGGTCGACAACGAGACTCGGCGTGTCGCGTGGGCGCATGCGGATCCCGCGGCGCAGCTCGAGCTGGATCGGCTGCTTGGAGGCCCAGACCGAGTCCCGGTCTTTGCGAGCTCGGTCGCCGAGGTCATCGCGACGGGACGCTCGATGCACCTCCCGATCGTGGCGGACGCCTGGTTCTCGGTCTCGAACGTGCCAGCTGCACGATGCCTGGGGATTCGCCAGGCGCTGATCGTTCCGCTCACGCTGGGCACCCGTCAACTCGGGGTGTTGACGCTCTGTACGACCGGCGATCGCCAGTACGGCAAGCTCGATCTCGCACTTGCGGAAGATCTCGCTCGCCGCAGTGCGCTCGGGATCGAGCACGCAAGGCTCTACGAGCAAGCATGCCGCGCGGTCGCGCTACGCGATCAAGCGCTGGCGTTCGCCTCTCACGATCTGAGGGCGCCGCTTCAGACGATCATGCTGGCTGGAGAGCTCCTCCGTGATCAGGAGATGGTTGCGGGTCGATGGACCGCGGGCCACACGGTCGAGAAGATCCAGAACGCCGCCGCGCGGATGGATCGCATGATCGGCGACCTGGTGGACGTCGCGAGCATCGAGACAGGGCGGTTCTCGATCGTCATGAAGCCGCATGCCGTGGCCGCGATCATCGACGAGAGCACGGCAAGCTTCGAGGCCGCAGCCAAAGCCAAGCAGGTGAAGCTCACCAACGACTCACCATGCCGGATCGCTCACATCTCGTGCGATCGCGATCGGATCCTGCAAGTCATCGCCAATCTCCTGGGCAACGCGCTCAAGATCACGACGCCCGGTGGTTCCGTCTGTCTGCGCGGGACGATCGGCGAACGCGAGGTCGTGTTCTCGGTGTCCGATACCGGCCCTGGAATCGCGATCGCCGACCACCAACACCTGTTCGACCGGTACTGGCGCGGCCCGACCGTGGCCTATCAGGGTACCGGGCTCGGACTCGCGATCGCGCGAGGAATCGTCGAAGCACATCGCGGCCGGATCTGGCTCGACAGCGAGCTCGGACAGGGCACGACATTCTACTTCGCGTTGCCGCTGGCAGAGCCGTTGCGTGCCGGGCCATCACCCGAGGTCTCCGAGCGGCACTCCTGACCCACGCTTCCGGGGGGCAGCGAGCCGGGGCGAAGATGCGCGGTGTCACGACCCGGCATGAACGGTCGTGCCCGACTCGGGGGGGCGGCGATAGTCGATGACGGGCTGATCGTCGTCGCGCGTGAAGCTCGTGGTCTGGAGATACCGTTCGTCGCCCATGCGAAGCGACCACTGGATTCGCATGCCGGCGACGACGCGCGGCCGCACCGGGATCTTGAAGTAGCCATCCAGGGTGACCGTCGTCGCGGCCGCGATCGGGACCTGCGAGGGACCGAGGGGCGTGATCGCCGTGAACGACGGAGCGGGCAACGTGGCGCCCTTGTTGTCGAACAGGACGAGGGCCAGGGCCTCGGAGTCGAACACGATCGGTCCCCGGCTCGCGTTCCGGATCTCGAAGCCGACGTGGGTCATCGGCTCCTCGCTGTTGCCGATGTAGCCGCCGTTGGACGAGACGTACACCTGTGCGACGAGCTGGTCGCCGCGCCGGACGTCATACGTTGCCGCGGTCGGACTGTGCTCCGGGTCGCTCTTGTCGGTCGTCCGGAACGACGTGGTCTCCGACCCGCAGGCGGCGAGGGCCGTGAACACGAGCGCGAACCCAAGGCTCTTCATGGCTTTCGGTGGTGCATGCCCGATGCCGGCATCGCGACGATGCGGCGCGAGGTCGTGCGCATCGCTTGCGGCGCGGCGCCCGAACCGCCGCAAGGAATTCGCAGTTTCCCGACGGTTCCGGGCCAGCCAGCCCCAGACTTCGGTTCGGTCGCCCTGCGCTCACGGTGCCGGCGCTAGGAACTTCGCTTGCATCGAGCTGGTCCCGAGATGCGCACCTCGCTGATCGCGTTCGACGAGCTCCGCCACGGGGATGACTGGAAGCGCTGGGGGACGCTGACGAGCGAGTCGCCACCATTCCTCACACCGGAGTTCTTCGCGCTCGCGCGGCCATTCGTCAACCGAGGTCAGATGCTCGTCGCTGGCTCGTGGTCCGACGGCCAGATGATCGGCGCGCTGCCGCTTGTCCTCGATCACCACACGCTCCGCGCGATGCGCGGCGAGCACTCGCCAGGGTACGACTATTGCGGCACGCGGGAAGGGATCGCGGAGATCTGGCGACTCCTGCGCGATGACCAGCGCTGGAGCGAGCTCGTCCTCGACAAGGTCCCACGCGACTCGTTGCTCGTCCGCGAGCTTCCCGCGCTCGCGCTCGCGGATCATTGCCCCGCGATCGTCCGCCCCCATCTCGGCCACCCGTTCTTCTCGCTCCCCGGCTTCGAGGCCCGGATGAAGCCGAAGTTCCGGGCCAACATGCAGCGATGCGCGCGCAAGGCCGGCGACGTCGTGCTCGAAAGGATCCTCGTACCGACGCGTGACGATCTCGACGAGGCCGGCGCGATCGAAGGCATGGCCTGGAAGGCCGCCGCCGGGACGAGCATCGAGTCAGATCCGCGGGCCGCACATCTGTACCAGGCGCTGACCCGCGTCCTCGGTCGCCGCGGTCGGTCGTCGCTCTACTTCCTGCGCATCGACGGCAAGCGAGTCGCGACCCTGTTCGCTCTCGAGGATCGCCACACCCTGTTCGCGTTGAAGATCGGCTACGACCCGCACCACGCGAACCTCAGCCCCGGTCACCTGCTCGTCTGGAAGGTCGCGGCCGACGCCGAGCAGCGAGGCCTGAGCGAGCTCGACTTCGTCGGCCACGACGCCGAATGGAAGCGCAAGTGGACCGACCAGGTGCACGACCAGGTCGTGATCGTGATCTACCGGCACTCGGCACGTGGGCTGTTCCGGTACGCGCTCCACGAGGTCGCGAAGCCGCTCCTGCCCGACACGATCCGCGAGACCCCCAGGAGCCCCCTTCCCCGCCGGTGCCAGCGTGCCGACGTCCTCGGCGAGCACTCGACGATCTCGCAGATCGGCGAGCGGATCTCCCGTGGCCTCGGCATCAAGAGCGGGCTTCGCAACGCGCTGCATCGTCGCGCCGCCGTGAGGCCGCGACTCGGCGAGCCGTCGGGGTTCGCGGCCGGCGCGTGGGTGCGGGTCCGCGACGAGGCCGCCCTCCGTGCGACCCTCGACGAGCACGCGAAGACGAGAGGGCTCGCGTTCGTGCCGGCGCAGTGGCGCACGTGCGGGGGCGTGTTCCGCGTCGCGCGTCACGTGCGCCGGTTGCGCGACGATCGCGGTCGGTTCCGTCCGGTGTCACGCACCGTGCTCCTGGAGCACGTCGACTGTGGATACG
>JAGSPR010000426.1 GCA_018262455.1 Deltaproteobacteria bacterium
TCGGCTCGATGTACGTGCAATGCGCGGTGGGCGTCTCGGTGCAGCCGATCGAGCACGTCTCGGTCGAGGCGTTCAGGCCGTCCGGACCGCAGTGCTCGACCGTGTTGGTGCCGCAGGTCGCGCCATCCGGCACGCACGCGTTGCAGCGCCCCGCACCCATGTTGCAGCCCGGCGCGCCGCACTCCATGTCGGTGGTGCCGGTGCCGGCGCCATCACAGATCCGGGCGACCGTTCCGACGCAGTCGACGAACTGGTTCGCGGCGCACGAATCGATGTTCGGCGGAGCGTCCGGGCCAGCCTCTTTGACCTTGCCGCACGCCGCCGCCGCCAACAACAACAACACAGCTACCTGGCGCATCCGCCCGAGATTGCCATAACCCGATCCCGACCAGGAGGGATTCAAGCCTCGGCGAGCACGATCACCTTGTCGACCGCCCCGAGCCGGACGGTGCTGCGCTTGGCAGGGTTGATCGCCACGCCGTACGCGGCAGCTGGATCGTTCGCGCTCGCCGCCAGGCGATAGCCGATCGCGATCTCGCCGCGCCGCAGCGCCGCCTCGCACACCACCCCGAACGCGTGGTTGCCGGGCCGCACGTAGTCGCTCGCCCCCTTGAGGTAGATCTCGAAGCCCTCGGCGGCGAACAGCTGATCGAACACCCGGACGAGGTGCGGATTCTCGGCGATCTGCGACAGCATCAGCGAGATCAGCGTGTTGCTGACGATGAAGTCGTCGGCCTCGGCCACGGTCGCGAGCTCGCGATTCTCGCCGTCGAGGATCTCGCTCGTGATCGCGATCTTCTTGCCGGCGATCCGCGCGAGATCTCGCAGGTGGAGCAGCGTGACCGTCGTGCGGGCATCCGCCATCTCCTGCGTCCGTCCGATCGTCTCGGAGAGCACCAGCACGTGGTCGAAGCTGGTGAGCTCGAGCGACTCCAGCACGCGGCGATCGGTCAGGTCGGCGGCACGCATGGTGACCCGCATGTTCGAGAACGGCCGGTCGAGGATCGGGCCAGCGGGTGGAACGGCCTCGCTCACCACCACGGTCTCGCTGCCCGGCGCGACGTAGGTGTTCAGCTCATCGAGCACGGTCACCAACCGGGTGCCTGCGCCGAGCACGAGGGTGCGCTCGGGTGACCGCTTCGCGGAAGGCGCCGGCGCGACGAGCACCGCCTCCTCGACCGCGATCGGCCCGCCGTCGAGGATCACGGTATCGTCGTCCGTGCTGATCGCGATCGCGCGATCGCCGGCCGCGAATGGACGATCGAACGGCGGAGGCAACAAGATCTCGCCCCCGGCCGTCAGCACCCCGATCAGGGCCGAGGTGCCGTACCGGAACACGGCGTCGCGAAACGTCGTGCCAGCGAGTGCGGGCTCGTCTCGGAGGTAGATCTCGGCGCCGGCGAAGTCGAGCAGCTCGGTATAGACGACCGACAGACCGGACTGTCGTCCGGTCTGGACGAGCAAGCGGCTGATCAGCGGCGTCGCCAGGATCAGCGCCGCGCGCTCGCCAGCCACCATCCGCGCGACCGCCTCGGTACGGGGGTCGAACAGCTCGGCCACGAGGTGGAGCGAGTGACCGGGGGCGGCCTTCGTGATCGCGAGCAGCGTCTTCAGCACGACGGTATCGGACTCGTGCGCCAGCATGGGCGAGCCGTCGGCGTGCGCCTCGGGGGCGAGCACGATGACGGCTCGCGAGCTGGCGAGGCTGACGAGCGCGAGATCGCTCGGCTTCATCGGGCTCCCGCTGCGGGTCACCACCCGCATCCGCGCGCCGCCGACGGTGGCCGCGACGTCGGCATCCATGTCCACCTTGTCGCGACTTGCGAGGATCACGACGCAGGCACCACGCTGGTTCGAGTTCGCGAGCGCGAGCTCGGACAGCAGGGTGTGGATCTTCGGGGTCCAGCCGAGGATGACGGTGTGAGAGCGCTCGACGACCGCGCTGCGACCGCGCCGCAGCCCCTCGATCATCGAGCTGAAGCCCTGATTCAGCACGCCGATCAACGCCGACAGCACGAACAGGCCGCCGATCGTCACGAACAGCATGATGAACAGAAACGTCCAGCCCGCGGTGTCGCCCGACAGCGTCCCCGGGTCGAACGCGTGCATCAGCGACTTCCACACCACCCGGCCGAACGAGTCGGCGCTGCCCTTGTCGTCCTCCGGAATGACGTCGCACACCACCACCGCCAGCGCGGTGATGAGGACCAACACGGCCGTCACCGCTCCGAGCAGCAGGATCTGCGCGAGCACGCCGCGCGACATCAGATTGTCGAACCGATAGCGAAGCCGCTGCCGCACACCCATGGCCGCGTACCCTAAGCTACTTCTATCCATCGCGGAGCTTCTATCCTGGCCAGCGTACCTCGCGAGTCCCGATGCATGGCAAGATGCGCGGCATGCACCGCATCGTCGTCGACGCCATGGGTGGCGATCACGCTCCGGACGAGATCGTCCAGGGCGCAGCCGAGGCGTCGCTGTCACTGACGAGCGCCGAGATCATCCTCGTTGGTGACGCGGCGGTGCTCGGCCGGCTGTTGCCGCGCATGCGTCACGATGGCGCCCGCGTCCGCGTCCAGCACGCGGCGACGTTCATCGAGATGGACGAGAAGCCGGCGGAGGCCCTCGCGGCCAAACCCGACGCCTCGATCGTGGTGGCCGCCGATCTCGTCGCGCGGGGCGAAGGCGACGCGCTGGTCTCGGCGGGCAACACGGGTGCGAGCGTGCTCGCCTGCGCGCGGCGATGGACCCTGCTCGACGGCGTCCGCCGCGCCGCGCTCGCCGCCGTGTATCCAACCGAGCTGCGCCGTGGCGAGAAGGACGATCCGTTCTCGCTGATCCTGGATGTCGGCGCGACGGTCGACGTCACCGCCGAGGACCTCGTCGGGTTCGCGGTCATGGGCTCGGCGTACGCGAAGCTCATCTCGAGCAACCGACGGCCGCGCGTGGCCCTGCTCTCGAACGGCACCGAGCCCAACAAGGGCCCACCCGCGATCGTCGCCGCGCACGCCGCGCTGGTCGAGACGACCGAGCTCAACTTCATCGGCAACATCGAGGGGCTCGACATCCCGCGGGGCGTGGCCGATGTCGTCGTGACCTCAGGCTTCGTCGGCAACGTCGTGCTGAAGATGCTCGAGGGCGTCTCGGAGACGGTGGTGCGGCTCGCGCGCTACGCCCACAAGGAGCGGCTTGCGTGGCGGCTCGGGCTGATCGCGCTGTCGTCCGCGATCGACCAGCTCAAGTCGATCACCGACTGGCAGCAGTACGGCGGTGCGCCGCTGCTGGGCTTCACGAACCCGTTCATCAAGGCGCACGGCCGCTCGAATGCGCACGCCGTGGCCAACGCGATCAAGGTCGCCCACAAGGCCCTGGCCGGCAACCTGTGCGGCAACATCGCGCGGACGATGGCGGAGCTCGACGAACGCGCCCAGCGCAGCGCGCGCCCGCGCACGGATCTGACGGATGGCGCGAGGTAGCAATCGGTCCACCCTGCGTCGGCTCGCCACGTTGCCGGGACGGCTCGGCGAGCGCATCGGGCTGTTCGATCACGTCCCGGAGGGGCTGCCGCCCGGTGCACCGCCGCCGAAGCACACGTTCCGTTGGGACCTCGACAAGACCTACCTGCGCACCGAGTTCGATAGCCTGCGGGACCTCGCGAAGAACGCGATCCAGAACGCCGCGGACAAGCAGGCCTACCCGGGCGCCACCGCGCTGCTCCGCGCTCTCCATCAGGAGGGGCACCGGATCTGCATCGTGTCGGGCAGCCCGACGCAGATGCGCCAGGTCCTCGCGGCCAAGCTCGCGCTCGACGGCATCGAGTACGACGAGTTCGTCCTCAAGAACAACCTGAAGAACATCCTGAGGGGCAGGTTCCGTGCGCTGCGGGCGCAGATCCCGTACAAGCTGCCCGCGATGCTGCTGTCGCGGCTCGGCGCGACCGCGGATCAGGAGACGCTGTTCGGAGACGATGCCGAGGCCGACGCGATCATCTACTCCCTGTACGCCGACGTGGTCGCCGGCCGGGTCAGCGTCGGGGACCTCGAGCGAGTCCTGATCGCGGCGCGCGCCTACGACGACGATGCCGAGCGGATCCTCGAGCTCGCGCGACGCGTGCCGAAGCGCGACGCGGTCAACCGCATCTTCATCCACCTCGATCGCAGGTCACCACCGCTCGGGTTTCGCCGGTTCGGGCCGCGCCTGGTCCCGGTGTTCAACTACTTCCAGGCGGCGATGGTGCTGTATCAGGACAAGGTGCTGTCCGCGCGCCAGGTGATCTTCGTCGCGCTCGAGATGCTCGACTCCAAGCAGTACGAGCTCGGTCACCTCGCCACGAGCGTGCAGGATGTCATCCGACGCGGCCGGGTCACCCGCGAGGTCGCGCTCCAGCTCACCGCCGAAGCCGGCGAGGCGGCGATGTCGGGCGCGCTGTCGGGCCGCAACGACCTGCCGCCGTTCGAGCAGATCGCCGAGGCGTTTCGCGAGCGCGTGCGGGCGCTGGGCGACGCGGCCGATTTCGTCGTCGAGGCCACCGAGCAGCTCGACTACGTCCGGCTCGTCGACGAGGAGCACGAGCACCGGCGCAGCCGCCGCAAGGACGGCATCCAATGATCCGCGCACACGCCCGGGCTCTGGCCTCGGAAGGGCACCGGCGCGGCGCCTCGTCCGGGCGCTGCCTGCCCTGAACCTGCGCTGCAACGCCCCGCCCTCGTGCGTGTCCTCTCCTGCGTGCCAGCGCGCGCTCGACGGAACCCGCGACCTGCTGTGCCCGTGCTAGAACGAGGCCCCATGAGCGAGCGGTCCGCGTCGATCCTGATCGTCGAAGACGATGCGGCGATGCGAGACCTCCTGACCGAGGAGCTCGCGGATGCCGGGTTCGAGGTCGAGGCGGCCGGCGGGGCCTCCGCGGGCCTCGAGCTGGCGCGGCTCGAGCGCTTCGACCTGATCATCACGGATCTCCGGATGCCGGAGATGGATGGCTTCGATCTGATCCGCGGCGTGATGGCCCTGCCGGAGCCTCCGCATGTCGTCATGATCACGGCGTTTGGCTCGATCGAGACCGCGATCCGTGCGGTCAAGCTCGGCGCCTACGACTACATCACCAAGCCGTTCGAGATCGAGGAGCTGCTGCTCGTCGCGGACAAGGCGCTCGGCGAGCGCGCGCTCCGTCACAAGGTCGCGCGACTGCAGCGCGAGGTCGAGGAGCGCTTCGGGTTGACCAACATCATCGCGAACAGCCAGTCGATGCGAGATGTGGTCGCGCTCGTCCAGCGCATCGCGCCATCCACGGCCTCGGTGCTGGTCACCGGCGAGAGCGGCACCGGCAAGGAGCTGATCGCGCGCGCGATTCACTACAACTCCGCGCGGACCAACGGTCCATTCGTCGGGGTCAACCTCGCGGCGGTCCCGGAGGGCCTGATCGAAAGCGAGCTATTCGGCCACAAGAAGGGCGCGTTCACCGACGCACGCAACGACAAGCCCGGGCTGTTCCTCGAGGCCGATGGAGGCACGATCTTCCTCGACGAGATCGGCGAGCTCGCCCTGCCGCTGCAGGCCAAGCTCCT
>JAGSPR010000427.1 GCA_018262455.1 Deltaproteobacteria bacterium
TACGGCTACCGGTACATCACGCCGACCCACCAGGGCCGGGGTGCGGAGAACATTCTCTCGCAGATCTGCATCAAGCCCGGCGATTACGTCCCCGGGAACATGTACTTCACCACCACGCGACACCACCAGGAAGCGGCGGGTGGCACGTTCGTCGACGTCGTCATCCCCGAAGCCCACGAGGCGGCCAACGAGTTTCCGTTCAAGGGCAACATCGATCTGAACGCGCTCGCGGCGCTGATCGAGCGGGTGGGCGCGGGCAAGATTCCGTACGTCTGTGTGGCGGCGACCGTGAACATGGCCGGCGGCCAGCCGATCGCGATGGCGAACTTGAAGGCAGTGCGTGCGCTGACCCGCCAGCACGGGATCCGGATCTTCCTCGATGCCACCCGGGCCGTCGAGAACGCGTGGTTCATCCAGCAGAACGAGCCGGGCTTCCGGCAGCGGTCCGTCGCCGAGATCCTGTTCGAGCTCTGCTCCTACAGCGACGGCTGCACGATGTCGGGCAAGAAGGACTCGCTGGTGAACATCGGAGGCTGGCTGGCGCTGAACGACCAGGCCCTCTACGAGGAGGCGTCGGCGCTCGTCGTGGTCTACGAGGGCCTGCACACCTATGGCGGGATGGCCGGTCGCGACATGGAGGCGATGGCCCGCGGGATCGAAGAGTCGGTGCAGGACGATCACATGCGCGCGCGCGTCGGTCAGGTCCAGTACCTGGGCGAGATGCTCCACGACTGGGGCGTGCCCGTGGTGCGGCCGATCGGCGGGCACGCGGTGTATCTCGACGCTCGAGCGTTCTATGCGCATCTCCCGCAGGACCAGTTCCCCGCACAGTCCCTGGCCGCGAACCTCTACGAAGACTCCGGCGTGCGCGCGATGGAGCGCGGCATCGTCTCGGCCGGCCGCGACAAGCAGACCGGCCAGCACCACTTCCCGAAGCTCGAGCTGGTGCGCCTCACGATCCCGCGGCGGGTCTACACCCAGGCCCACATGGACGTGACCGCCGAGTCGGTGGCGGCGGTGTGGGACAACCGGAGCGCCGCCCGGGGCCTGAAGATGGTCTACGAGCCGAAGTACCTGCGATTCTTCCAGGCGCGGTTCGAGCCGATCTGAGCCGCGCCGGCACCGGGGGCGACGTTCGCGCACGTCATGCACGCGATTTTATGCCGACGCATTCGCTGCGCGGTCGGCCCGCGCCACGACGCGCCTTCGAGGCATTCGGATTGCAGTGACGCAGCGTCACCATGACGCCCTCCGCACCTCGTCCCGGCTACGTCGGAGACGTCGAGACCGATCTCGAGACGATCCGGCTGTGGACCTCGAGCGCGCGGCGGGCAGCCGACCGGTGGATGCAAGGCCTGCTCGGAGTGCGTGGCGCGCAGCACCTGGTCGACGAGGCGCTGTCGGAGCTGCGACGCGTGTGCCTCGAGCTCGAGAAGCTGGATGACCTCGAGCTGTCGATCTGCGTGTGGGAAGCCATCCTCGTGGTGGTCCATCTCCATGGTTCGCTCGGCAGCGACGACCGGCGCATCGTGCACACGGCGAGCGAGCTGCTCGCGATCCGCGAACGCGCCCTCGACCGAAGGATCGAGGAGTGGAAGCCGGCGATCATCCACGACAGGCGGATCGCCGCATAGCACGACGCGCGTGCGTTGGCGTGCGAACCGATTTCGTGCGAACGGCTTCCATCAGACTCGGAAGCCCTGCGAAGATGCCCGCCACGATGGCCAGGCGGATCTACCGCGACCTGACGAAGTCACCGACGCTGCCCCGGCGCGCTCGCGACGAGCGGCTGCTGCTCGACGCGATCATCGCAGATCCCGATGATGACGCGCCTCGCTTGGTCTACGCTGACTGGCTGGTCGAGCGTGCCGATCCGCGCGGCGAGCTCATCATCGTGCAGTGCGAGCTCGCGCGACTCGGCGGCAAAGGCAAGCGTGCCGAGCTGAAGCACCGCGAAGCCGAGCTCCTGAGGAAGCACAAGAAGGACTGGGTCGGTCGGTTCGGCGGCCAGAAGATCCAGCACGGCTCGACGAAGCAGGTGTGGACCCGCGTCAACCCGACGAGGTGGATGTTCGAGCGCGGCTTCGTGACGTGGTGCTCGATGAAGGGCGCCGACTTCGCACGCAACGCCGCCGCGATCCTCGAGGCCGAGCCCTTGCAGCGCGCACACCTTACCGATCGCAACCTGACGGATGTCGCCGCAGCGAAGGGCATCGAGAAGCTGCGCGGGCTCGACCTCCGGCGCGTCCGCCTCAAGGAGTACGGGATCGACGGCCTTTGCGAGGGCACGCGGTTTCGCGGACTCGAGGTGCTCGGGCTCCTGCGATGCGGGCTCGGAACGAAGGGGATGAAGCGGTTCGCCGAGCGGGCCGACCCCCGGCGCATGCCGAGCCTTCACACGCTCGAGCTGCGCGCGAACCGGCTCGGAGATCCCGGCGCTGTCGCGCTCGCGGGTGCACGGATCCTGACGGGGATCCGGACGCTCGACCTGACGGGAAATCGGATCGGCCCAGCCGGAGCGAAGGCACTGGCGGCCTCGCCCTATCTCGACAACCTCGAGCAGCTGTACACGGCCCTCAACTCGCTCGGCGCGGGCGCGAAGCTCCTCACCGAGCGGTTCGGCAAGCGCCACATTCAGTCCGACCCCGGCCTCACGTTCGACATCTGACCGGCCTCCGAGAGGCCTTCGGTGTCGCGACGGGCTAGCGTGGGGCCATGGCCGTGTTCAAGATCGCTCGCTACGACGTTCGTCCGGATGCCGGCGCCCAGGCCGAGCGCGCGATGCACGAGTTCGCGACCTACGTCCGCAAGGAGCTCGCCGATTCGTCGTGGACGACCTATCGCGATCCGCACGCGCCAACGCACTATGTCTCGCTGCTCCGCGCCGAGACTCCGGCGGCGGACGCTCGTCATCGCGACGCGCCCGGGACGCAGGCATTCCTCGCCGCGCTCGAGCCCCTGCTCGAGGGCAAGCTCGAGCTGACCGAGTACGAGCTGGTCACGTCGAGCGACTTGCAGCGGAGGCATCGGCCCCGCTGAGCTCGCGGATTCCGTACGCGCCACTCGTCGAGATCGCGCGCCCGGGGCTAGAGTGCCGGCATGATCGACGCGTACGTGTGGACGACCCCGAACGGCTTCAAGGCACTCATCGCTCTCGAGGAATTCGGCGTCCCCTACACGCTCCACTGGATCGATCTCATGCACGGCATGCAGACCACGCCCGAGTACCTCGCGATCAATCCCAACAACAAGATCCCGGCGATCGTCGATCGCGATGGACCGGGTGGGAAGCCGATCACCGTGTTCGAGTCCGGCGCGGTGCTGACCTACCTCGCCGAGAAGACCGGCAAGCTCCTCGCCCCGAGCGGCGTCGCTCGCTATGCGGCCCTGCAGTGGATGTTCTTCAACGTGGGCGGGGTGGGGCCCATGCTCGGTCAGCTCGGCTACTACACGAAGTTCGCACCGGAGGCGGATCGCAGTCCGGTCGTGATCGCGCGCTTCAGCAAGGAAGCCGATCGGCTGTTCCGCGTGCTCGACAACCACCTCGCCGATCACCAGTACCTCGCGGGCGAGCTCTCGATCGCCGACATCATGAACTTCACGTGGCCGCGCGCGGCGCGCACGTTCCTCGGCCTCGACCTCAGCGGGTACCCGCACCTGACGCGCTGGCTCGACGAGCTCGAGCAACGCCCGGCGTTCGCGAAGGGCCTCTCGATGACGGCCAACGCGATCTGATCCCGGCGCGGTGGCGCGCGCGGCCGGACTGAACCGACTTCTCTTGCGCGGCGGGCCCACCGGGGCCGACAAGGCGCTAGGTAATCCCAACGGGATACTTTACCGTCCGCGCAGTTTCCGTCCGCGCAGTTTCCGTCCGCACCAGGAGTCACCCGATGACCCGTAGCTGCTTCCTCTCGCTCGTGCTCGCTGCGCTGAGCGCGTGTGGATCCAAGAACACCGCCGCCAGCGTCGATGCCAATGGCCCCGAGACCGGGCCAGAGCCCGACGCGACGTGCCCGGCGATCCACTTCATGCCGACGTCGGTCACGCCGTCGATCGGGCTGCTGCTCGATCGCAGCGGGTCGATGGCGTTGAACTTCGGTGGCGTGACCCGCTACCAGGCGATGGCGAGCGCGCTCGTCGATCCGAACACCGGCGTGGTCAAGCAGTTCGAGGCCAAGGCGTACTTCGGCGCCACGCTCTACACGACCTCGGGCGACACCTGCCCTCGATCGTGCTTGCCACCGATGGGCTGCCGAACGGCTGCGGGGACTCCACGCAAGCCTCGGTGGCGGCGGCCGCGGCCAGCTACGCCGCGGGGATCCCGTTGTTCGTGCTCGCCATCAACGAGACCAGCGAGCACTTCCAGGATCTCGCGAATGCGGGAGCTGGCGTGCAGCCGGGGCAGCCGAACGCGCCGTACTTCATCGGCAACAACCCGCAAGATCTCGTCACCGCGTTCAATTCGATCATCGGTGGCGCCATCTCCTGCGACCTCACGATCACCGGTGGCACGGTCGACACGGCCGCGGGCGCGCTGGGCACGGTCGTGCTCAATGGCCAGCCCCTGGTCTACGGGGTCGACTGGATCCTGGTCGACGGCACGACGATCCAGCTCACCGGCGCGGCCTGCACCGAGCTCAAGTCCACGCCGACCCCCACGGTCGACGCCAGCTTCCCGTGTGGATCGGTGCTGCTCTAGCGTCGTGGTCAGTCAGCGCGCCGCACGCGTCGGATGAAGCCGCGGTCGTTCTCGACGATCAGCAGCTCGCCGGCCGGGGTCACCGAGATCGCTCGAGGCTCGGCGAGCTTGTCGCCCGACGTGTCGAACCGCTCGCCGTCACCGGCGTGCGTGATGTCGCCGCCGGTGCCACGGATGAACAGGTGGATGCCGCCGCGTTCGTCGACGTACCAGATGTCACCGCCCTTGTGCGTGGCGAGGAAGTAGCCGCCGGCGTACAGCCAGATCCCGCGGACCTGGTCGAGGCCGGTGTCGAGCGCACGCGCGCCGTCGCCGCCGCCCACGGGCGTGCCGTTGCCCGCGATCGGGGTCTTCTGGCCGTCGGGGGTGATCCGGTACACGCGATGACCGCCGCGGTCGGTCGCGAGCACGGCGCCGTCGTCGGTCACGACGAGGTTGCCGAGCGACACGAACCCGCCGGCGAGCACGCGGACGCCACCGCTGGGGGTCCATTCCTTGACCGAGGTGCCTGCGGCGACCACCGCCCGGCTCTCGTCAGCGGCGACCCACAGGCCGCGCCCGTCGCCGGCGCCGCCGACGACGAACAGGGTTCGGAGGTTGCCGCTGGGGTCGACGGCGCGGACCTTGTCGTTGCCCAGATCGAGGAGGTACACGGTGCCGTCGCCGCGCACCCACAGTCCGTTGGGTGACGACAGGCGGCGCTCGCGGGCCGGTCCTGGCGTGTCGCCGTCGTCGCCCGGCGCGCCGGTCCCGGCCAGCGTCGTGATGGTGCCGTCGGTCGCGACCGCACGGATCGCGTTGGCTTCCTTGTCGGCGATGTAGATGATGCCCGCGGCATCCGCCTGCGCCATGTGGGGGCGCGACAGCTGGGCCGCGGTGGCGGGGCCGCCTTCGAACGCGGGGCTCCATCCGTTCTGGCCGTTGGCCAGTGATCCGCCCGCGCCGGCGATCGTCTCGAGTGCCCCGAACCCATCGAACACCGGTCGCCACGCCGCGTCGGGCTCCGCGGGACGCGCGTCGGTCACCGCTGCGTTCGGGCCACCGCACGTGGCGAGGGTCGCAACGAGCATGTGGGCGATCAGGCAACGCAGCATCGGCGCACCCTGCCGCCATCGTGGGGGCGCGGTCAAGTGGCTTCGATCAGGCACGGAAGCCGGTGGCTTGCTGCTGGCGCAATCAGTCGCGAGCAACCCGCAGCGCAGGCAGAGGATGGATGCCAACCGCATGAGGGGGGTCTCCGGCGTGGACCGACGCCGGGAGCGAGCACGTCAAGTCTGCAGACTCGGTGTAGCTTTGCCTCATGGCTCTCGGATCCCCATGACGATCGCGTTCGTCGACCGGCTCCTGTCCCTAGGCCAGTCCGACGCGATTCCGGACCGGATGGCGCGTCACGTCCGCGTGACCAACGCGCTCGCGCTCCTCGGCGCGGTGATGTCCCTCGCGAGCGCGCCGCTCGACGCTTTCGGAGCCCCGCTACCGACCATGATCGTCGATCTCGTGGCGACCGCGGCGTTCGCGTCGTGCTGGGTGCTCAACGCACGCGGCCATCGCAACGCCGCGCGGGTGATGCTGCTGCTGACGGCGAACGCCGCGATTCTGTCCGGCGTGCTCCAGGTCGGGGCGGTGGACGAGCTGCGCACGGTGTTCTTTCCGCTCGTGCTCCTGCCCTTCCTCGTGTTCGGCGCGTCCGAGCGCGGGTGGTTGACGGTGTTCGTCGCGCTCCCGGTTGCCGCCTACTTCGTGACCGGCACGATGGAGACCCCCCCGCCAGGACTCGCCATGACGGTCTACCTGGTCTACGCACCCGTGCTGGCATTCTCGATGATCGTCGGCGGCTCGATCGTGTTCGCGTACATCGAGCGGAACGCCGCGGACACGCTCCTGCGGGCGCGCGCCCGCGCGGCCCAGAGCGCGCGCCTCGTGGCGCTCGGCGAGATGTCCAGCGGGATCGCGCACGAGATCCGCAACCCGCTGGCGGCGATCCACCTCGCGGCCACGCAGATCGCCGCGCGCCCCGACGATCCGACGCAGGTCGCGCAGCTCGGGGAGCGGATCCAGCGCATCGTGATGCGGGCCTCGCGGATCATCGACGCGCTCCGCTCGTTCTCACGCGACGCGAGTGATGACCCGTTTGCCCTTGCACCGGTCGAGCGCATCATCGGCGATACGCTCGAGCTGTGTGGCAAGCGGTTTGCCGACCACGCCATCGAGCTCACGGTGGGCCCGGTGGATCCGGGGCTCGTGGTCGAGTGCCGGCAGTTGCAGCTGTCGCAGGTGCTCGTGAACCTGCTCGGCAACGCCTACGACGCGGTCGAGTCCGCGGCCGAGCGTTGGGTCCGGATCGAGGTCCACGTCGATCGCGACTGGCTCGAGCTCGCGGTGACCGATAGCGGCCCGGGGATCCCGGCGGCGGTGCGGTTTCGGATCTTCGAACCGTTCTTCACGACCAAGGCTCCGGACCGCGGTACGGGGATCGGGCTCAGCCTGTCGCGTGGCCTGGTGGAATCCCACCACGGCACGCTCGACCTCGACACCGAGTCGCCCCATACGCGCTTCGTGCTCCGGATCCCGCTGACACAGCCGCCCGCCTAGCTGGGCGCGCCGGGTGGCGCACAGTAGCGGGCGGCGACCGCGAGCAGCGCGCTGGCATCGAACGGCTTGCAGAGCGACGCCACGGCCTCGCTGGGGGCGCGCCCGCTGAGCGCGGAGATCACGCACACCGGGACGTCGCCGAGCTGTCGCGCCTTCATCTGGGCGAGGACCTCCCAGCCATCCATCACGGGCATCACCAGATCGAGGATCACGAGGCAGGGTCGCTGACGGTCCAGTGCTTCGAGCGCGGCGACGCCGTTCTTGGCGACATCGACGACGTACCCGCTCACCTCGAGCGTGAGCTTCAGCATCTCCCGGACGTCCTCGTCGTCCTCGACCAGCAGGATCACGACGTCAGTCTACCGCGAGTCGCACAGCGCGCGAGCAGGCCCCTCCATGTTGTGTTCGCTGCCGCGCGATGGCTCCTGCGCGCGCAGGACGCGCTTGAGCGCCGACGCTCGCTCGTTCCGCCGAGACACCACCGGCCTGTCGCGGGCCGAGCGGCATTGGCCATGCAGTCCCCGCATGCTGGAGGACGATGACATGCGGAACATGCGGCTCCGATCGATGGTCTGGACGGCGGCGGTGGTCTCGCTGCTCGCTGCCTGCGGCGAGCTGGACACCGAGCCTGACCAGCAGAGCGTCGCGCACGACGACCATGCGCCACCCGGCGGCCACAAGGGGCAGGTCGCCCGCGTGATGACCCGCAACCTGTATCTCGGCGCCGATCTGGCTCCGGCGATCGGCGCGCCCACCCTCCCAGCGTTCGTCGCCGGCACCGGCGCGGTCCTGCGCCAGGTAACCGCAACCAACTTCCCGACGAGGGTGAAGGGACTCGCGGCCGAGATCCGGTACGCGCAGCCGGATCTCGTCGGCCTCCAGGAGGTCGCGCTGTGGCGCACCGGGCCGGCCTCGATCGGTCCGCTGGTCGGCGGGCCCAAGACGGCGACGACCGTGCGCCTCGATTTCCTCGACCTGCTGCTGGACGAGCTCAACTGTGATGAGGAGCGCTATCGTCCGGTCGTCATCGAGGAGGAGTTCGACTTCGAGGCGCCGGCGGACGAGAACGCGATCCCCGGCGACGGCCCGGCACCGATCTTCGACGCCGAGCTCAACGCGCGCCTGACCATGCGCGATGTCATCCTCGAGCGCGTCGGCGGGGGCGTTCAGGTCTCCGAGCCACAGGGCGGGCACTTCCAGCAACTGCTGGCGCTTCCGATCCTCGGCAGCTCGGTGGTGGTGACGCGCGGCTGGACCAAGGTCGACGCGCGGGTGCGCGGCAGCCTGCCGTTCCGGTTCGTCAACACGCACCTCGAGGCGTTCGACCCGGGAGCGATCCGCGCGCTGCAGGCGGGCGAGCTCGTCGCCGCCGGCGGCCCGGCGACCGGCGATCTGCCGGTCGTCCTGCTCGGCGACCTGAACTCCGACGACGACACGGTCGCGACCAACGACCAGCAGGCCTATCGCGTGCTGCTGAACGCCGGATTCGTCGAGCGCAGCACCGGCGACCCGCTGAGCTGCTGCATCGACTCCTACGACCTGAAGACCGGCAGCGTCACCGACTTCGACCACCAGGTCGACCACATCATGACCGACACACCCGACGCCGTGCGGCTGGTCGAGTCCTTCGTCACGGGTCGGAAGATGCGCAACGGCTACTGGGACTCCGACCATGCCGGGGTGTACAGCGCGCTGCGCATCCACTGAAGCCCGCGCGAGACGCCCGCAGTCGTGCGGAGCCGTGCGAGCTCTTCGCAGCGCCGAGGCAACCGGCCGGGCCGGCACGCGCGCTGCATTGTTCGATCATGACGCCGCGGTGACCCGAGGAGCAATCATGAGCTCGCAACACTACGCCTCACTCGTAGAGATGGCCGAGGACAGCTTCCACCGGTTCGCCTCCCGGCAGAGGTTCGGCACCAAACGCGACGGCGTGTGGTCTTGGACCTCGTTCGCTGATCTCGCCACCCTCGTCGACGAGGTCCGGGGCGGCCTCGCCGCGCTCGGCATCCACGCCGGCGATCGCGTGGCGATCGTGTCGCGCAACAGCACCGAGTGGGCGGCGGCGGCCTACGCCACCTACGGCCTCGGCGCGACGTTCGTGCCGACCTACGAGGCCCAGCGTCCCGCCGACTGGGAGTTCATCCTGCGCGACTGCGGCGCCTCGGTCGTGTTCGGTCGGTCGTCCGAGATCGTCGCGGCGCTCGACGAGATGCAGCCTCGGCTGCCCGCTCTGCGTCACGTGATCGCGGTGGCCGGCTCGCCCGACGATGCGCGCTCCCTCGAAGCCCTGCGTCGGCGAGGCCGTGCCAAGCCGATCGAGTCGGTCCATCCCGAGTCCGACACCGTGGCG
>JAGSPR010000020.1 GCA_018262455.1 Deltaproteobacteria bacterium
ACCCCTCGCCCAAGGTGGTTTCGGTCTAGAGGACGCGGACCGAAACCGATCGACTGGCTCGGGGCCCGGCGTCGTGGTGTGGTTCACCGGCCTCCCGGCGTCGGGCAAGTCGACCCTGGCCGCCCGGATCCGTGACGATCTGCGCGACGCCATCCTGCTCGACAGCGACGAGGTCCGCGAGGTCCTCGGCGCCGGCCACTACGCACGCGCGGACCGCGACGAGTTCTATCGCACCCTGGGCGGGCTCGCGAACCTGCTCGCGCGTCAGGGCCACGTCGTGTTCGTCGCCGCGACCGCGCCCCGCCGGATCCACCGCGAGGCCGCGCGCGCGCTGGCTCCGCGGTTCGTGGAGGTGTTCGTGCGGACGCCGCTCGCGACCTGCGAGGCGCGTGACGTGAAGGGCCTGTACGCGCGGGCTCGCCGGGGAGATGCCCCGACCCTGCCAGGAGTCGGCGAGCCCTACGAGCCGCCGCTCGCCCCGGACGTGATCGCCGAAGGTGGACACGACGACGCCGCGGCCGTCGCGATCGAGCGGCTGATCGCCCGTCCTCGCGGCCCTGCCGGCAACCTCACCGCGCCTTGATGCGCGCCCCATCGGTGACGCGATCACCGGGATGCACGATGACGGTGGCGCCATCGGGCAGCCCGCTCGCGATCTCGACCGCGGTCCTCCCGCGGTGGCCAATCTGGACCTGATGGAGCCGAGCCCTCCCGGCTTCGACGACATAGACCGCCCACTCGCCCCGATCGCGGAACAGCGCGCTCGCCGGCACCACGCGGATCGCGTCCGCACGCCACGTGATGATGCGCGCATCGATCCGGAACCCGTCGCCAAGCGAAGCCGGTGGATTGTCGATGGTCGCGACCACGTTGACGCGCTGCTCCTCGACGCCGAGCGCGGAGATCCGGGTGAACGCGGAAGGCTCGACGCGCTCCACGTGACCCGTGAGGGGCTGGCCGAAGCCAGCATCGATCTGGACCTCCATGTCGGGAACGATCTTCGCCGCATCGCCCGATAGCACGTCGATCACGGCCTCGACCGCGCGGGGGTCGCCGACCTCGACGACCGGGGTCCCTGCGGCGACCGGCCCGGCGCTCTCGCGCACGACGCGCAACACGCGACCGTTCGCGGGCGAGGTCACCGGTGTGCCCGCGCCCACCCCGCGCGCTCCGCCCTCGTGCAGCATCGCGTCGATCGCGGCGGCGTCGGCAGTCGCCGCGAGGCGCTGCTGTTGCGCTGCCGCCAGGTCCTCGATCGCGAGGCGCTCGGCGAGCTCGGCGCGCTCGCGCTCGGAGGCCGTGATCGCGCCCGCCGCCGCGAGCCGTCGCGCGCGCTCGGCATCGCGCACCGCCAGGTCGCGTGCCGCGACCGCCCGCGAGATCGCGGTCGTGGCCTGACGCTCGCGAGCCCGCGCCGCCGCGAGCCGTGCGGTGAGCTCGGACCGGCTGCGCTCGTCGAGCAGCGGGGGCTTGGCCGGCCAGATCCGAGCGACGACACCACCCGCGCGGACCTCGTCACCTGCGCGGACCTCGACGCGGTCGAGCTCGCCCGAGATCGGCGCGGCGATCACGAAGCGATCGCGGACCCGGGTCTGACCATCCTCGGAGATCTCGACCTCGAGCGGAGCGCGGGTCACCATCGCGACATCGACCGACACCGGTGAGGGCAGAAATGCCCGGACCAAGGCGACGATCGCCGCGGCGCAGGCCACGCCGATCACGACCCGCTTGCTCCAGCGCACGATCGTCCGGCGCGTCTGGCGATTCGGCTTGTGCGCGGCACGGCGAAGTGGAGGGACGGCCATGAGGACCTCGTTTCATTCAGCAGACTTGAGGACGCCGACCAGATCGAGCTGGTCGAGCTTGCGGCGCACGAGCAACGCGCTCGCGAGTCCCGACAGCAGGGCTATCAGCGAAGCGGTCGCATAGGTCATCGCCGAGAGGTGGAGCGGAAACCGCACCCACTCGCGATCCATGCCGGCGGCGAACAGGCTGGCGCCCCACGTGCCGAGGACGAGCCCGAGCGGGATCCCGACGACGACCTGGGCGGCGAGCTCGCCGAGCAAGATGCTCGAGATCTCTCCACGCGTGAAGCCGAGCACGCGCAGGCTCGCGAGATCGCGGCTCCGCAGCGACAGCGCGATGCGCGCGTTGTTGTAGACGACCCCGGTCGCGATCGCGGCGGCGGAAAGCGTCAGGATCAGCGTCATCACCAGCATCGATTCGCCAGTCTGCTTGCGGTACTGGTCGATGATGTGGGACGTGCTGGCAACCCCGATCACCTCGGGTTGCTGCTTGAGCTGGGCACGCACCTCGTCCTGGCGCGCGGGATCGACACTCAGCAACGCGGTCGAGATCTGAGGCTCCTCGCGCAGGACGTGCTGCAGCCAGTCGATCTGCGCGTACGCCTGCAGCCCGAACGCCTCGTCGATCAAGCCGACCACCACGACCTCGCGGGTTGGCCAGCTGCCCTCGAGGATCTCGGCCTCGACGCGGTCGCCGACATGGATGCCGAGCCGCTTCGCGAGCTCGTCGGTGACGACCACGCCCTCCTCCGGCAGCTCCAGCGGGGTCGTGCCGTGATCGAGCAAGTGGCGCAGCATCGGCTTGGCAGGCATGCCGGTGATCGTGCTGTCCCGCCAGCGGGCACCCGCGCGCAGCCGCACCGGGACCACGCGCTGGCCCTCGGCGAGCTCCACGCCGGGGAGGTGCTCGAGCTCGTGGATTGCGCTCGCCGGACGAGCCCGTCGGAACATGACGATCATGTCCTCCTGATGCTCGCGGATGAACGTCTCCGCCATCAGGTGATCGAACGAGTCCCACGAGAACCGACCCAGCACGAAGATCCCGACGCCCATCGCGATCCCGAGGGTCGACATCGCGAATCGCACCGGCCGCCGCTGGATCTCGCGCACCACCATCATCGCCGCCGGGCCCGCGACCTGGCCGATTCCGAGCCGCTCGACCAGGGAACGGCGGTAGTCGAGCGGCGCCGGTGGACGCATCGCCTGTGCAGGTGGCATGCGCGTGATCCGGCGCAGCGCGCCGAGCGCTCCCGCGACTGCGGCGGCGAGGCCGATCGCGAGAGTCAGCACGACCAGGCGCGGCGCGATCTGGAACACCTTCGTCGGGAACCGGTAGAAGTCTGCATAGAGGTTGGTCATCCACCGCGCGGCCCACGCGCCCGTCGCGAGACCGACGATCCCGGCGAGCACGACGATCAGCGCCACCAGGGCCAGGTAGTGCCCCGCGATCCGGCGATCGGTGAAGCCGAGTGCCTTGAGCACGGCGATCTGCGTGCGCTCGAGGAACACGAGCCGTGACACGACGACGTTGACCAGGAACGCGGCCACCGCGAGGAAGATCGTGGGGATCACGAGCGCGAGCGAGCGCAGCACCCCGAGCTCGCCCGTGAGCGCGAAGTTCGACAGCTGCTTGTCGCGGCCGATCGCGTGGAACCCGCCGTACGGCGCGAGCTCGCGATCGACACCGTCGAGCACGTCCGCCACCGACGCACCGGGATCGAGCTGGAGCACCACGTCGTCGAACGCACCCTCCATGTGGAACGCGGGCGCGATCGTCGACCGCAGCATCCACAGCACGACGAACCGGCGGTTGTCCGCGATCATCTCGCGCCCTGACATCGCGAGCACGTACTCGGGAGACAGCGCGACGCCGACGATCTGGAGCTGGCGCAGGTGGCCTTCGATCACGGCAGGGATGTGGTCCCCGGGCCGCAGGTGCTGCGCCTCGGCGAACTGCTCGAGGACCACCGTCTCGTCGTTCGTGCCCGGCATCGGCAGCCGCCCGGCGCGCAGGTACAGCCCGTTGAGCGGCGGCACGCCGTCGTCGGGGATCGAGATGATCCGCCCGGTCACCGGGTCAGCCTCGCCCGGCAGCGGCACCATGACGTCCTCGACGATCCGCGGGTACGCGCGCATCACACCCGGGATGCGCTCGAGCCGCGTCGCGATCGCGTCCGGTGCCCGCGACACGTGCGCGAACACGTCGCCGAACCGATATTCCTCGTAGTAGGTGTCGCGCGCCGCGAGCAGCGACTGCCACGTACTGCGCAGCATGATCATCGCCATCATCCCGCAGGCGAGGACGAGCGCGATCGTGGCCACCTGGCCCTTGAGGCGCCACAGATCGCGTCCGAGCTTGTTGTCGAGCGCGCTCACCAGCGCAGCTCCTCGGCCGTCCTCCGATGAGCCGGCACCTCGGTGCGGATGATCCGACCATCGGCGAGCGTGATCACGCGATCCGCGATCGCGGCGATCGGCGCGTTGTGGGTGATGATCGCGGTGGTCGTGCCGAGCTCGTGGTTGATGCGCTCGAGCACCGCGAGGACACGCACCCCGGTCTGGAAGTCGAGCGCGCCGGTCGGCTCGTCGCACAGCAGCAGGTCCGGCCGCTTCGCGATCGCCCGCGCCACGGCGACCCGCTGCTGCTCGCCGCCCGAGAGCTGCGCCGGGAAGTGATCGACGCGCTCGCCGAGCCCGACCAGGTCCAGGGCCTCGACGGGCTCCATCGGATCGTCGGCGATCTCGGTGACGAGCGCGACGTTCTCGCGCGCGGTGAGGCTCGGGATCAGGTTGTAGAACTGGAACACGAACCCGACATGCCGCCGGCGGTACATCGTGAGCTCGTCCTCGTCGGCGTTGGTCAGGTCCTCTCCGCGGTAGACGACCTGGCCCTCGGTACACACATCGAGGCCACCCAGGATGTTGAGCAGCGTGGACTTGCCGCTCCCCGAGACGCCGAGGAGCACGACGAGCTCGCGCTCGAACAGATCGAGGTCGACGCCCTGCAGCGCCGCGACGTCGACCTCGCCCATCTGGTAGTGCTTGGTCAGCCCACGGGCCTCGATCACCACGGGCCGATCGGTCATCAGGTCACCACGGACCGAAGATGCATCCACCATGCCCACTCAGCTCACCGGCTGCTCGCAGCCGATGTGGGCGACCGTGCAGCGACCGGCGGCGCACCTCGCGGTCGCCGTGCAACCGACGGGGACCGGCTCGCACGTCAGGGGTTGGCACACGAGGCTGCGCTGCGAGCATCGGGTCTCGAGCTCCAGCAGCAGCGAATCGATCTGGGGCCGGACCACGGCCTCGAACGGTGGCGATGGCGGGCACTCGGTACAGCAGTTCAGCTGCGAGGGCATCAAGCCGCAGTCATCGTCGGTGGCGCACTCGCGCTCGGGCGTGGCCGTCGTGGACGATGAGACGCTGCGACCCTGGCGCACGGGATCGTCGCACGCGACGAGCAGGATCCATCCGATCAGCCAGGGCTGCATGTGCCACCGATGCACCACGGGCCGGTGCAATCCTTGCGGGCGTCTCAGGCGGTGGCTGGCAGATTCGGTGGATCGCTGTGCCCGGATCTCCATGACGACCGGGAACTGCATCGAGTGTGCCGGGGCGCGCCCCTTGCAGCGACGATCCGTCATGCGGAGCGACCATCGCATCCTCGTCGCGTTCGGGTCCGAGCGCGGCAGCACCCCCGAGATCGCCGAGTCCATCGCGGCCACGTTGCGCGAGCGTGGGCTCGCGGTCGATTGCCTGCCCGCGGCGGAGATCCGCGACCTCGCCCCGTACGACGCCGTGATCGTCGGCGACGCGCTGCACCTCGGCGGCTGGTATCACCAGGCCCACCGCTTCGTGACGCACCACGCAACCGCGCTGCGGCGGCGCGCGGTCTGGATGTTCTCCAGCGGGTCGCTCGATGAAGCCTGGACGACGTCCTGGGAGTCCCCCAATCGCGTGGAGCGACCCGTGCCCGCGCGGGTCGCCGTCCTGATGGATCGGGTCGGGGCCCGCGGACACACCACGTTCGAGGATCAGCTCGCCGCCGGCGCCGAGCGTGTTCCTGGAGCCGAGATGGCCTGCCATGCGTGGGCGGATCGGCTCGCCGAACGGTTGCTCGCGGTGCCTCCCGTCGTGGCCGGGCCGATCGCAACGCCCCCACGGTGGTTGCTCGCGACCCTGTGCCTCTCCGTCGGGATCACGGCGATCGGCGGGGGCCTCGCGTTGATCCTCCGACCGGATGGCTCGCTCCTCCACATGCCACTCTCCATGCTCGCTCACTCGCCGTTCTCGAGCTTCCTCGTGCCCGGGCTGTTGCTCGTGTTCGTCGTCGGGCTCGACGCGCTGATCGCCGGGGTCCTCGTCGTGCGGGACTCGCCGATCGCGAATGCGGCCGCTCTGATGGCGGGAGCGGCGCTGTTCATCTGGATCGTCGCGGAGATGCTGTTCCTGCGCTCGGTGCACGCACTTGCGCTCGGCTACCTGGCCGCGGCCGGCGCGATCCTCGGGGAAGCCCTGCGCCGCTCGCGGAGGGGCGAGTGGTCACCGACCATGCACGCGTTCTGCACCTGAACCCGTTGGCAACGTGCTTGCACGAGCTGCGAACATGACGTTCCACAAGATCCTGTGCGCTACCGATTTCTCGCGAGGGGCGGAGCAGGCGCTGCGGGTCGCGGCCCGGATCGCGGGCGATGCCAGCGCCGAGCTGGTGATCGTCCACGCGACCTACCTGCCGCCGAGTGCGTTCGCGGGCGAGCTGCCGTTCCCGACCGAAGCGATCCGGCAGATGGCCGAAGACACGCAGCGCGATCTCGAAGCCGCGACCCGCGCCGCGATCGAGCTCGGGGCGAAGCGCGTGACCGCCCAGCCGCTCGTCAATGGCCCGCCGTGGCTCCGGATCGTCGAAACGCTCGAGCAAGATCCCGCCTACGACCTTGTCGTGATGGGGACCCAGGGCCGGACCGGCCTCGCGCGGGTGCTCCTCGGCTCGGTGGCGGAGAAGGTGGTGCGTCATGCGCCGTGTCCGGTGTTGACGATCCGGCCCGACAGCAAGCTGGAGCCATTCACGAACGCCCTGTGTCCGGTCGATTTCTCCGACAGCGCGCGGCGTGCCGTCGACCTGGCAGGCACGCTCGTCGCGCCGAACGGCAAGATCACGCTCTTGCACGTCATCGAGGCGCCGGTCGCATTCTCCGGCGAACCGCTGGCACCCGCGTTCCTCCAGGATCTGTCGAAGCGCTCGGCCGATCTGCTCGAACACTGGGCAGCCCGGCTGCGCGAGCAGGTCGCGGTGCCGGTGCTTATCCGCTCGCGGGTCGGCAACGCGGGAGCGCAGACGCTGGCCGTGCTGCACGAGGACCCCACGTTCGATCTCGTCACGATGGGGAGCCACGGCCGGACCGGCATCCGGCGGGCGCTGATCGGCTCGGTCGCTGAAAAGATCGTGCGTCACGCCCCGTGCCCGGTGCTGGTCGCACATGGTCGGGAAGGCGCTCACTGATCCCGCGGTCAGGCGGCCTGCCGCTTGCGGGGTTCGCTGATCGCGACCAGGGTCTGAGGGATCTTCATGCTCGCGTTCGTGATCCGGCTGCCCGGCCGGACGCTCGCGGCGGCGAGATCGCCCAGCGAGATCATCCCGATCGCTCGGCCGTGCTCGTCGACCACCGGCAACCGACGCACCTGGTACTGCGCCATCAGCTGCTCGACGTCGATCGCCCGGTAGTGACGCTGGGCGGCGACCACGTGGTTCGCCATCGCGGTGGCCACGGGGACGGCCGCGAGGGGGCGCCCCTGGGTGTACGCCGCCATGGAGATGTCGCGGTCGGTGATCATGCCGACCACGGTGTCATCGTCCGCGACGACCGGGAGTGCACCCACGTCGTGCTCCCACATCAGGCGTGCGGCGTCGGCCAGGGAATCGCCGACGTGACAGGTCACGACCGGCTGGCTCATCAGGGACTGGACTCGCATCGTGGTCTTCCGTCTCTGCAGCGACCGGGCCATGGGCGACGCACACCGTGCACGTACGCGCGCGTCCCGACCGGCGCGCAGGTCTTGCGAGCCAGCGACCGTTTGCTGCATTCCTTGCGTCGCCGCTGCGCAGCGCCGGATCGGCCGCGTCTGCACGGGAAGTTGATGGACGCCCGTGGTAACGGTTCCTCCCATGCAGAGCCATCGCGTGCTCGTCGTCGATGACTACGCGGATTCGGCCGAGCTGCTCTGTGTCGTGCTCCAGACGCTCGGCTACGAGGCGCGCGCGGCGTTCACCGGCAGCGCCGCGCTGGACGTCGCGCTCGAGTTCAGGCCCGACATCGTGATCCTCGACCTCGAGCTTCCGGACATGACCGGCTACGAGATCGCCCGGACGCTGCGCGAACGTCAGGACGGCCACTCCCTCCACTTGATCGCGCTCACCGGCAACACGCGAGCGGACGCACTCGCGCACGCGTCGGAGGCGGGCTTCGATCAGTACGTCGTCAAGCCGCTCGGGATGGCCAGGATTGTTCGCCTGATGACGCACGCAGCGGTGCAAGCGCGCTCCGCGCAGGGCGATCCACGGCTCGAGACATCCGGGCCTTGAGCAGCTCGGCGGACGCGAAGTACATCATCGTGATCGCGACGATCGCGAGCAGCAGGCTGGCGGGCACCGGACCAAACCCGAGCAGGCCGGCGTAGGGCAGGTACGGAATCGCGAGCGTGAGTGGCACCAGCGCCAGGGTCGTCACGAGCAGCACCGTGCCCGGGCGGCTCTTCCAGAACGGCCTGCGGGTCCGGACCACCAGCGCGATCAACAGCTCGGTCAGCAGCGACTCGACGAACCAGCCGCTGCGAAAGCTCACCTCGCCCGCGCCGAACGGCCCGAGCAGGATCGCGAAGGTGGCGAGATCGAACACCGAGCTCAGCACGCCGAACATGATCATGAACCGGGCGATCGAGCGAATCTCCCAGCGCTGCGGGCGCGCGACCAGCTCGGGGTCGACGCTGTCGTCGGCGATCCCGATCGCGGGCACGTCGGACAGGAAGTTATTGAGCAAGATCTGTCCCGCCAGCAGCGGCAGGAACGGCAGCACGAACGAGGCGACCGCCATGCTCAGCATGTTGCCGAGGTTCGCGCTCGTGGTCGTGTTGATGTACTTGAGCGTGTTCGCGTAGGTCCGTCGACCTTCGAGGACCCCATCGCGAATGACGGAGAGGTGACGATCGAGCAGCACGAAGTCCGCGGCCTCGCGTGCGACGTCCACCGCGCCCTCCACCGAGATCGAGGTATCCGCGACGTGCATCGCGGGTGCGTCGTTGACGCCGTCTCCGAGGAATCCGACCACGTGACCGACCTGGCGGAACGCGGCGATCACCCGCTCCTTCTGACGCGGATCGACCTCGACGAACAGGTCGGTGCGATCGACCGCGTGCAGCATCGCGGGGCCGTGGAGCAGGTCGAGCTCGGCCCCCGTGATGACGCGCTCGGCATCGAGCCCGACCGCGCGTGCGACGTGCTGCGCGACCCGCTTGCTGTCACCGCTGATCATCTTGATCGCCACGCCGAGCTCACGCAGCTCGACGATCGCCTCGGCCGCGCCCTCCTTGGGCCGGTCGAGGAAGGTCAGGAAGCCCGCCAGCTCGAGGTCGCGTTCGTCGTCGCGCCCGTAGCTGGGACCGGACACCGATCGATCGGCGATCGTGCGCGTCGCGACCGCGAGCACACGGGTGCCTGCGGCCGTCCACTCGTCGTAGCGCCGCTCCGCGTCGGCGCGCGTGACCGGCTCGATCGCGCACGCGTCGAGCACGCTCGCGAACGCGCCCTTGGTGACCAGGCGCGCGCCGGTCGCGTCGCGAACCACCACGCTCAAGCGCTTGCGGGCGAAGTCATACGGGATCTCGCCGAGCTTGGTGACGCCGGCGAGGTCGGGCCGGTGCGCGCGCCCGATCGCGTCGTCGAGCGGGTTCGCGAGCCCGGTCTGGAGCGCGGCGTTGGTGGCAGCCAGCTCGAGCACGTGCGGCGAGCGCGCGCCGGCGAGATCGTACGCGCCGTCGAGCTGGACGATTCCCTCGGTCAACGTGCCGGTCTTGTCGGTGCACAGCACGTCGATGCTGCCGAGGTTCTCGATCGCGCTCAGCCGACGCACCATCACGCCGCGGTCGGCCATCATGCGAGCGCCGCGGGCCAGGTTCACGCTCAGGATCGCCGGCAACAGCTCGGGGCTGAGCCCCACGGCCAGCGCGATCGCGAACAGCAACGTGTCGATCACCGGCCGCCCGAGCAGCATGTTTGCGGCGAACACGGTCAGCACCACGACGACCATGGTCGTCGTCATCAGGTAGCCAAAGTGCTTGAGCGAGCGCTCGAACGCGGTCTCGGGAGCCCGGCGTGACAGCCGCTCGGCGATCGCACTGAACTCGGTGCCACGGCCGGTGGCGACGATCAGCACGCGCGCGGTGCCGCTGTGCACGTTGGAGCCCACGAACACGCAGTTACTCCGCTCCGCGAGCGGCGCGGCGGCCGCGACCTCGCCCGCGTGCTTGTCGATCGGAAAACTCTCGCCGGTGAGGACCGCCTGGTTGACGAAGCAGTCGTTGGCCTCGACGATCACGCCGTCAGCCGGCGCGAGGCTCCCCGCGGAGAGCAGCACGAGGTCCCCGGGCACCAGCTCGCGTGACGGCACGCTGACGGGACGACCGTCGCGCACCACCGTCGAGCGGACGTGGATTCGCTCGCGCAGCTTCAGGAGCGCGGTCTGCGCCGCGTACTCTCGGCGGTATCCGATCACGGTACTGACCACGACGATCGTCAGCACGATCGCGGCGTCGAGCCAGCCCCCGGTGAGCGCGGAGACCGCCGCGGCGAACACCAGCAGCAGCAGCAGCGGGTTTCGAACCTGTCGCCAGATCACCAGCCAGCGGGTCGGCAGGCCGTGCCGGACCAGCTCGTTGGGGCCGAGCAGTGCCAGGCGGGACGCGGCCGACGCGGCGGAAAGCCCGTCGAGCCCTGTGCCGAGGCCGCGCGCCGTGTCGATCGGTGGGACGGCCCAGTAGGAGGTCATTGACTTCGGGCTCTGGCCCCCGCAAGGGGGACCCTCGCCGCAGGGTGATTCCGATCTCGGGCCCCCACGATCACGTCGGGATCAGGCGGCGTCGGGGATGGCCGGGACGGCGCGGTGCGGCGCCGGTAGCGACCAGCCTCGCGGTCGAACGTCCACAGCTCGGGGGTGACCGCTCCGGGTGCCAGGTAGAGCAGGCTTCCGGGCAGCAGGATGACGCTGCCGCGCCGCACGGCCTGGTCTTCGTCCTCTTCCACCACGGCTTCGAACAACCGTTGCAGCTTCTGCTCGCCACCGACCGCGTAGAGCTCGAGCCACACCGAGCTCTCGCGCCGTCCGCCAACGCGCGCCGATACCGCGATCACCGGGGTGCCGAGCATCGCGTCGCCCGCCGAGATCGCGAGCAGCTCGTCCGCCGATCCGGTGGCAGCCAAGCCGCTCGCCCGCGCGAGCACGTGACCCGCGTGATCGAGGACGACGAAGCCGCGCGTGTACGAGCCGAGCACGGTCTCGGGGCCGTCCGCACGCGCCACATCGGCCGTGATCTCGATGCCCCCGAGGTCCGGGCACGGCTCGTCGCAGTCCTGCCACGTCGCGAGTCGCTGGCTGACACTCGCGCTGATCGCGTCGCTGCTCGCGGCGGGCGCGAAGCCGAGCAACCACGGGATCGCGGGTGTCGACGGCGCCGATGCCGTACACGCGGAACACAGCATCATTCCGAGGACCAGGATCCGCATGATTCATGCTTCAGCAAGCGGCGTTCCGTGATCGGCCGCCGCTCCTGGCTGTGCCCCTGTGTCACCGGCGCAGGCTCCGCAGCATGGAGGCCGCGGCGCGCAAGATCTGCGCCCGCCCTCACCGCCGCGGCATCACGACATCGAACCGAGTGCCGCGGGGGCTCGAGCGGACGTCCAGCGTCCCGCGGTGGAGCGTCACCATGCTCTGAACGATCGACATCCCCAGCCCGGTCCCGTTCTCCTTCGTCGAGAAGAACGGCTCGTAGATCCGGCTGCGGATCGCGTCCGGGATCCCGTGGCCATCGTCCTCGACCGCGATGCTGACGGTGTCGTGATCGCCGCCGACGGTGACGGCCACGTGCCCGCCGCGCTCGACCGCTTCGATCGCGTTGCGCACCAGGTTGAGGATGATCTGGTGGAGCTTGCCGGAGTCGACGTGGGCGGGAGCGCGTTCGCCGGGCACGAGCACGAGCTCGGCGCCGCGTTGCTCGGCCAGCACCCGCTCGGCCTCGACCACCGCGCGGGCGATCTCCGCCACGTCGTGGTCGTCCACCTCGAGCTCGGGCGGGCGCGCGAACGCGAGGAACTCGTTGAGCAGATGGGTGAGTCGCGTGATCTCGTGGTGAACGAGCTGGGTTGGCTCGACGAGCTGGGGATCGTCATGGAGCTTGCGCAACCGGCGCTCGAGCAGCTGGAGCTGGAGCTTGGCCGAGTTGAGCGGGTTGCGGATCTCGTGGGCGAGCCCGGCCGAGAGCGTCTGGATCGCGGTCACCCGTTCCGCCAAGCATCGGCGCTCGCGCTCGACCAGCTTGACCTCGGAGGCGAGCTGGTAGTGGCGCAGCATCAACGCGAGCTCGAGATCGAACAGCTTGTCGGCGGCCTTCGCCACCAGGCGTGCCTCGGCAGGCTCGTACAGGGTCGCGATCCGGTCGTCGTATTCGCTGCGGATCAGGTTCATCGCGGTGAACATGTAGTGCTGCGGCAGGCCGATGGTGACGTGGCGGCGGCCGATCCGCGACCGCCGCTCGTAGAACTGGTCGTCGTACGGGCCGAGCAGGCCGCTCGCCATCCAGTCGACCAGGCTGTTGCGCAGCCGCTCGCCCTGCGCGGGATCCGGCGGATGGGACAGCACGGCCGCCGTCTGCGGATTCGCGCGGACCGCGTCATAGAACCGCTCCGCGATCGCCGGAAATTGCGGCGCGAGTCTGGCGTGGAGTCCGACGAGCCGCGCGCGCTCGTCCTCGCCGAGTTTCACGGAGGACAGGATCTCTGCGAACGCGCCACTCACGGTTGCTACGCATCACCACGGTAGCGAGGGGCGTGCCAGCGGTGATCACCGCGCAGAGCCCGGGCCACCGCAAGGCTTGCGGACCCGCCCGGAGCCACGCACGCGATGCGCGGTCGCGATCGTCAGCGCGGCGCGGCCGGACCGATGAGCAGCTCTTCGAGCGTGCGGGTGAGCTCTGCGACCTTCACGGGCTTGGTCAGGTAGCGGTAGAAGCCGGCTTCCTTCGCCCGGGTCGTGTCCTTCACCAGGGCGGCGGCGGACAGCCCGATCACGGGGATGTCGCGCGTCTCCGGCCACTCGCGGAGGTGCTTGACCGCCTCGAACCCGCTCATCCCGGGGAGGTTGATGTCCATGATCACCACCGCGGGTCGGTGCGTGCGGATGATCTCGAGGCCGATCTCGGCGCTCGGCGCGGTGAGCAGCCTGACGCTCGTCAGCTCCTCGATCAGCTCGCGCATGAACGCGAGGTTCGCCGGGTTGTCCTCGACGTACACGATGGTGTGCGCGAAGGCTCCGGCTGCCAGAGGCGAGGTGGCAAGCTGGGCGGCAGGGATCCCCACCTGCTCGCTCGTCGGGGCGCGATGGACCGCGAGCTCGATCCAGAACTCGGAGCCACGGCCGACCTGGCTCGCGAACCCGATCGAGCCGCTCATCAGCTCGGCGAGCCGCTTGCTGATCGTGAGCCCGATGCCGGTCCCCTCGATCGGCCCGACCTCCTGACCGGCGCGCTGGAACGGCTCGAAGATCTTGTCGCGCTTGTCTTCGGGGATGCCGATGCCGTCGTCGATCACGGCGATCCGGAGCAGCTCGCCGCGCGGCTCGACGCGGAACGTGACGTGGCCGCCCGTCCTGCCGTACTTGATCGCGTTCGAGCCGAAGTTCATCAGGATCTGCGCGAGCCGGGTGCGATCGGCGATCACGCGAGGCAACGCGGGCGGGATCGCCGCGATCTCGAGATGGATCTGTGCGCGCGTCGCCATCGGCTCCAGCGTGTGCACCACCTCCGTGAGCACCTCGGCGAGGCCGACGGGCTCGGACGACACGGTGATCCGCCGGGCCTCGATCTGCGACAGGTCGAGCACGTCGTCGATCAGGCGCAGCAGGTGCTCGCCACCGCGGAGCACGTGGCCGAGCCGCTCGAGCTGGCGGTCGTCGAGCGGACGCTTGCGATCGCGCTCGAGCAGCTGCGCGAACCCGAGGATCGCGTTGAGCGGGGTGCGCAGCTCGTGGCTCATCGAGGACAGGAACTCGCTCTTCGCGGCGCTCGCGGCTTCGGCCGTCTCGCGGGCCTGGCCGAGCTCGTCCGCCCGCAGGACGTCGTCGGTGACGTCCGCGATCGTCGAGACCGTGCCTTGGTCGGCGGTCTTGCACTCGGTCACCCGCAGGTAGCGGCCGGTTCCGGTCCGCACCTCGAGCGTGCCGGACGGCGCCTGGTGATACGCGAGCCAGCGCTGATACAGCGTCTCCCGGGTCTCGTTGCTGAAATCGAACACCCCGCTCGAGAGCGCCGCGCCGAGCACCTCGTCGAACCTGCGACCGACGATCGACCCCGCGGCCGAGCTCCCCAGCAGCAGCCGGGCGGCGCTGTTCACCATCAGCACGCGGTCGTGCTCGTCGTACAGGGTGAACGCCTCCTGGACCGCGTCCACTGCAGACACGAGGTACGCGTTGGCGCGCTTGTTGTCGCGCTCGAGCTGGCGGCGGTCCGTGACGTCGCGGATCCCGGCGGTGATGAGCAGGCCGCGCTCGGTCTTGATCGGCGACAGGCTGATCTCGACGGGAAACTCGCTGCCGTCCTTGCGGTAGCCACGCAGATCGAGCTCCGACCCCATCGGCCGCAGCCGGGGCGCCGCGGTGTACTCCGCGAGGTGCTGCTGGTGACCCGGTCGAGAACGCTGGGGGATCAGCGTCTCGATCGGCTGCCCGAGCAGCTCGTCGCGGGCGTAGCCGAACATCCGCTCGGCCTCGGCGTTGACGAGCGTGATCTTGCCCTGCGGGTCGCACACGATGAGGCCGTCGGGTGCAGCGTCCACCAGCTCGCGGAACGGGAGGTTTCGGTCAGTCCACATCGGGAATCTTGATACAGAACCGGGCGCCGGGATGGGCATCTTCGATCCAGATCAGGCCGCCCTGAGCCTCGACCGCGAGCTTGCAGAACGCAAGCCCGAGCCCGCGGTTCGTGGTCCCGCCAGCGTCGCTCCCGCTGACGAACCGGTCGAACACGCGCGGCTTGAGCTCCTCGGGCACCCCCGCGCCGGCATCGACGACCTCCAGCATCACCGCGTCGGGCCCTCGCTCGACGGTCACCCGCACGTCGCTGGCTTCCGGAGCGTGGCGGATCGCGTTCTCGATCAGGTTCGCGAGCACCCGATGCATCAGGTCGAGATCGACCTCGATCGAGGAAGCGTTCACCACCGCCACGAGCCGGACACCCGCGGCCGCCGCGCTCGCCTGCAGCTCCTCGATCACCGCGGCCACCAACATGCTCGGATCGATCGAACGCCGTACCGGAGCGAGCTGACCCTCGTCCGCCCGGCCGATGTCGAGCAGGTTCGTGATCATCCGCAGCAGCGCCCGGCTCTCGTCATGGATCTTCAGCGCCGCATCGCGGGACCGCTCGTCGGCGGTGGGATTGCGCAAGATGCGCTGGGCCTGGAGCTCGATCGAGTTGACCGGATTCTTCAGATCGTGGACGAGGAACGCCGACAGCTGCTCCTTGTGGAGCTGGAGCCGCTGGAGCTCGTCGCGCTGTTGCTTGAGCTGCATCGTGAGCTCGCCGTGCTCGGCGGCGATCTTGCGCAGGCGGAGCGCGGTCCGCACGCGCACGACCAGCTCCTGCGGCCGAAACGGCTTGGTCAGGAAGTCGTCTCCCCCCGCCAGGACGGCCCGATCAAACGTCTCGACGTCGCGCTGCGCGGTGACGAACACGATGGCGACCTCGGCTCCGTTCGGGAGCTTGCGGATCCGCTCGCACACCGCGATGCCATCCATCCCCGCCATCCGGATGTCGAGCAGGATGCAGTCGGGCAGCTCGCGCTCGAACGCCGCGATCGCCTCCTCGCCGTTCGTCGCCAGCACCACGCGGATGCCCTCGTCATCGAGCGTCCCCTGGGCGAGCGCTCGGTTGGCACCGTTGTCATCGACAACGAGCACCGTCTCGGCTGCAATCTCAAGCACCACGACCGGACCCTAGCGCATCGGCAAATCCTGCGCATTGCGCAATGGCCGCCCCTCGCCGGGGCAACGTGAGGTGCTCCTCCGGTGAACCAGCCATGCCCTCCAGGAGGCTAGTCACGAACCTGCTTGTGCCGGAAGGCTTGGCGTCAGGCTGTCGCTGATCAGCGAATCACGAGGACCGCGGCCCCTTCGAACCGGCCTGCGCGCAGGTCGGAGAGCGCGGCATTGGCCTCGGTGAGCGGATACGCGCGCGCGGCCGGGCGCAGGTTCGCCGCCGGCGCCAGCGCGAGCAATTCGTCGCCGTCCCGACGCGTCAGGTTCGCGACCGAGCGGAGGGTGCGCTCTCCCCACAACAAGCGGTACGGGAACGCCGGCACATCGCTCATGTGGATCCCCGCGCACACGACGGAGCCGCCCGGCGCCACCGCCGCCAGGGCGAGTGGCACCAGCGCGCCCACGGGCGCGAACACGATCGCGGCGTCGAGCTCGACCGGCGGGCGGCGATCGGAGTCGCCCGCCCAGGTCGCGCCGAGCTGACGCGCGAACGCCTGTCCGCGCTCGTCCCCGGGCCGGGTGAACACGTAGATCTCGCGGCCGAGGTGGCGCCCGAGCTGGGCGACGAGGTGACCGGCGGCCCCGAACCCGTAGAGCCCGAGCCGGTGACCGTCGCCGGCCAGCCGCAGCGCGCGATAGCCGATCAGCGCCGCGCACAGCAGGGGCGCGGCCTCCACCGAGCGGTAGCCTACCGGTAGGTGGAACACGTAGCGCGCGTCGGCGACGCAGGCCTCCGCGAATCCGCCATCGAGGTGATACCCGGTGAACCGCGCCGCGCGGCACAGGTTCTCGCGCCCGGTCGTGCAGTAGTCGCACTGCCCGCACGTCCAGCCGAGCCACGGCACCCCGACGCGATCGCCCTTCGCGAACCCGGTGACGTCGGCGCCGAGCTCGGTGACCAGCCCGGCGATCTGGTGACCGAGCACGAGCGGCAGCTTCGGCTCGGTCAGCTCGCCATCGACGATGTGCAGATCGGTCCGGCACACGCCACACGCTTCGACGTCGATCCCGAGCTGGCCGGGCCCCGGCACCGGCACCACCAGCTCGCGCGGCACGAGCGGGGTGCCCGGTCGCTCGAGCACCATCGCGCGCATGTCACGTCACTGCGGCTCGCCGCGATGAAGCTGGAAGCTGGTCTCCAGCTCGTGTTGGGCGCGCCGGTGCAGCACGTCGACGAGCTTGGGATCGCGGACGACGATCGACACCGTGATGCCATCGTGATCGCCTCGCGCGTCGAGCTGGATCCCCGGCAGATCGAGCGGGCACTCCTCCATGCCAGCGGGGGCGAGCATCATCCACGCGCGGTGGCACTTGAGGTCGGCGAGCAGGCGCTCCGGCGGGCCCGCTGCCGAATCGAGGTACATGATCACGCCAGCCGAGGTCGGCCAGCCGCCCACGCTGTAGCGCTGGAGCGGCGAGACCGAGACTTCGGCGAGCGATCGCGTGCCGCACGCCTCCTCGTACGCCTTCTCGAGCTCGGCGGCCCTGTTGCGATGGCTCTCGGCGAGCCGCTGACTCTCGGCGGCGGTGTCCCACGCTCGGATCCACGGGACGCCTGCCGAATCAGGTGCGGCGCCCCGAGCATCGGGCCACCGCGATCCCTGCCGGGCCATCTCCTGGTGCTGGCGCGCGACATCGAGGTGCTCGCTGGCGCGCAGGCCACGGGGCCCGCCCTTCGGTGAGGTTGGAGATGTCGTCGCGCACGCAGCCAGCAGGACGATGCCGAAGATCCGCATGATGATCACTTTCCTTCCCGGGATCGAATGACGAGCACCGCGCACGGGGCATGCCGAACGACCTTCTCGGCCACCGATCCCATCACCACATGCTTGAGGCCGGTGCGGCCGTGCGTCCCCATGACGATCAGATCGATCTCGGGGTCGTTGCGAACTGCCGTGACGAGCTGATCCCACGGCGATCCGGTCAGGAACCGAGGCTCGACCACACGCACGCCGAGCTCCTTCGCGAGCATCTCGGCATTCCGGAGCTCGGCCTGTTCGGCATCGACGGCAGCCTGGATGACGTCGGGTGCCAGCTCGCCGAACGACCACTGCGATGGCTGCCACACGTGCGCGACCACGAGCGAAGCGGACCACTCGCGCGCGAGCTGCGCGGCAGTCCGCAGGGCGTCGCGGGAGCACGGCGAGAAGTCGACCGGGCAGAGAATCTTCTTGAATCCCATGCCCTCTCCCACAGCATGCGACGTGCCGGTGACCCCGACGTGCTTTGCCCCGGATCCGCGCATCGTTCGCGCGGGTCCCGACGGCCCCGCAAGCCTTGCGTGAAGTCACGTGATCGAGCTGGTCAGCGTCGGGTGATGATCCACCGCTGCCGCCGTGCGACGAGCGCGCTGACGCTGACCTGACTCGTCATACAGGGCGGCCAGCGCGACGAGGAGCCGGTCGAGCGGGCCGCGCAGCTTCGACGCCTCCGAGGCCGCCCCCGCCGCGAGGACATCGATCCCCTCTTCGAGCTCGCGCGCCGCCGCCGCGAACTGGCGATCCGCGGCCAACGACGCTGCCAGCTTCACGTAGCCATCCGCGATCAGAGTGACATCGCCCACGACCAGGGCGTCGCCGATGGCGCGCCGGAGCTCATCGAGGAGGCCGCGCCGGTCCCGGGTCACGGCGCGCGCGAACTGTCGATGTGGCCGCGTCGACGTGACGGTGCGCGGCGACGACGCGGCGGCCTCGAGGTCACTCGGGTCGCGCTTGAGGATCGAACCACACGCCGTGCAGTATCCTGCGTGCGCCTGTGCGACAGCGTGGAGCGTGCGCGCGAACTCCGCGGCGTCGGCGAATCGGGCCTCCGGGCGCTTGTCCAGCGCGCGTGCGACGATCTGATCGATCGCGGTCGGGATCGCGCGCGCCGGCTTGCGCAGCGACGGCGCGATCACGAGCTCCTCGACCTGCCGGGCCATGATCTCATCGGCGGTGCCGCCACTGAACGGCGTGACGCCGGTCAGCAGCTCGTACAGGATCACGCCGACCGCGTACAGATCGGACGCCGGGCTCGGGTCGCTCCCGAGGACCACCTCGGGAGCCATGTACTCGGGGGTTCCAGACACCACCACGCTGGCGCCGGCGGTGCGAGCGCCTGGCGTGGCTTCGAGCCGCGCGAGGCCGAAGTCGATCAGCGTGACGTGGTCGCTGCCGTCGCCCTCATCGACGAGGAAGTTGTCGCTCTTGACGTCGGCGTGGACGACGCCGCTGCAGTGCACTGCATCGATCGCGTGCAAGATCTGGGTGACGAGCTCGATCGCGCGGGGGATCGGGACCTCCTGCTCCGCGACGATCCGCGCCAGCGGCCGGCCGCGAACATGCTCCATCACGATGAACGGCGTGCCGTCGCGGAGCACATCGCAGTCGATCACCGAGACCGAGCACGGGTGGCGAACGCGGCTGGCCGCGACCGCCTCCTCGCGGAACCGCAGCGCGAGCTCGTGGTTTCCGACCAGCCGGGGATGGAGGATCTTGATCGCGACGGTCCGCGCGAGCGCCGGGTGATCGGCGAGGAACACCATGCCCATCCCGCCCTCTCCGATCCGCTCACGAAGGACGTACTTGCCGGCGACGACATCCCCGGGATCAAGGACCTCGTGGTGGGTAACCTCCATGACAGGAAATCACGCAAACGCCGTGCCGCCGTGCCTCTCGCACCTGGTGGGATCTGCTGGGATCTCCAGCCGGGCCGCGCAGCCGTTGCACGATCTTCCAGATCCAGCGAACGAGGTGCCGGCGGGCTGGGACGTTGGCTCGCTCGATCTAGCCCAAAGCTCGTCTCGATTGACCCAGCGTAAGCGTAAGCGTCGGCGCAAGCGTAAGCGGATCACCCCGAGAATTCGCTTACGCCTACGCCGACGCCGACGCTTACGCCCACGGCGTCAACACATCCGATCCCGCCAAGTCAGCGGTCGCGGACGAGCACCACGATCGACTGCCCCTCCACCAGGCAGGACGGCCGGGTCAGCTCGCGTGACCCTGCCAGCTGGATGTCCTCCGGGGATGGCCGGGACGTGTCGATGACCAGCCGCCAGGGCGCGCCCGCCTCCTGGAGCACGAACGACACCGGGGCGACCCCCGCATTGATCATCACGTAGAGATCGCAGTCGTGCTGCGACGCACCGCGCAGGTACACCGCAAGCTCGTTTCGCGACAGGTCGACCACGCCGCGCGGCCCGAACCACCGCACGTCGTCTCGCCAGAATCGGCTGCGCGCGACCGACCGGTGTTGCTTGCGGAACGCGATCATCTGCTGGACGAACCGCCAGAACCCTGGACACTGCTCGGCTCGCTGCCATGCGAGCCACCCGGTCTCGTTGTCCTGGTTGTAGGGGTTGTTGTTGCCGCCCTGGGTCTGGAGGAACTCGTCTCCGGCGCGCAGCATCGGTGTCCCGTTGGAGAGCAGCAGCAGCGCGATCAGGTTCTTCGCCTGACGCTCGCGCAGTTCTCGAACCTGCGCCGGCGCCCCGGCCTCGCCCTCCCACCCGCAGTTGAAGCTCCAGTTCGCGTCCGGTCCATCGAGGTTGCCGTGGCCGTTCGCCTCGTTGCGCTTGCGCTCGTACGCGACGAGGTCGAACAGGGTGAACCCGTCGTGGGAGGTGATGTAGTTGACGCTCTGGTACGCATGATAGGCGTCGATCACGTCGTCGGGGAACAGGTCGTCGCTGCCGTACAGCCGCTGCATCAGCGCGCCGGTCATGTTCGAGTCCCCGCGCACGAAGCGCCGGAGGTCGTCGCGGAACCGGCTGTTCCACTGCAGCCACGCGGTGCCGGGAAACGCCCGCCCGAGCTCGTAGGTACCCGCCGCATCCCAGGGCTCGGCGATCATGCGGACGCCATCGAAGTCCGGATCGGCGCTGATGTCGCTGAAGATCGGCGGGTCCTCGAAGTTGAGCGATCCGTCCACGTTGCGGGCGAACACCGACGCGAGATCGAACCGAAATCCGTCGACATGCATCTCGCGCACCCAGTAGCGCATGCTGTCGAGGATCATCTTGCGGACGTACCGATTGTTCGCGTTGACGCTGTTGCCACAGCCCGCGTAGTCGGCGTAGTCGCCGTCCCTCATCAGGTAGTACGTGCTGTTGTCGAGTCCCTTGAAGCTGTAGATCGGGCCGCTCGCGCCTGCCTCGGCGGTGTGGTTGTAGACGACATCGAGCACGACCTCGATGTCGGCCGCGTGGAGCGCCACGACCATGCTGCGAAATGCCTCGATCGCGGCCTCACCGGCGGGCGCGTACGCGTGGTGGGGTGCGAAGAAGCTCATCGGGTTGTAGCCCCAGAACTCGCCCGCCTCCGGATCGAACTGAAACACCGGCATCAGCTCGACGATCGTGACGCCGAGCTCGCGCAGGTACGGGATCTTCTCGATCACGCCAGCGAACGTGCCGCGCGCGGCCGCGGACACGCCCGAGCTCGGGTGCTGGGTGAAGCCGCGGACATGCAGCTCGTAGATGATCGCGTCGGCCTCGTGGCGACGGAGCTGCGCACGATCGTCGGCCCACGCGAAACGCGGTGCGGAACCGTCTAGCGCGCCGAGCGCCGCCTGGCCGAGGTTCGAGCGCTCGCCGATCGCCGCGCTGCGATCGAACCCGGGCGGGAACACGATGCGCCTCGCATACGGATCGAGCAGCAGCTTCTCGGGATGGAACGCGTGGGCCTCGAACGGCCCCGCCGGCTCCGGCCCATCGACGCAGTAGCCATAGGACCGGCAGCCTTCGGCGACCACCATCGGAACGCGGCAGTGCCACACGCGCCCCGACTTGTGGCGCAGCGGCTCGAGTATCCGCTCGAACCGCGGCACCGAGACGTCCTCGCCGAACAGCAGCAGGCGCACCGAGGTCGCGTGCTTCGAGTAGAGCGCGAAGTTGTACGCGCCGTCCTCGGCGCACCAGGAGACGCCCAGGGGATAGGGAAGCCCCTCGTCCGACGCCCACGTCGTCATGGCGAGTAGCCGCCGAGCATCCGATGCTTGAGCCGGGTCCACGCATCAGCGGCACCTTCGGGATCTCTCCGGCACTGCTCGACGAGCGCCCTCAGCTCGCAGTGTGCCGGTTCGCTCGCGCAATCCGCGAGGTCCTGCGCGATCCGGCCGAGCGCCTCGAGATCACCGTGCACGCACGCCCAGTCGCCACCGCGACATAGCTGGCCGAGCTCGGACTCTCGCGGTGTCATGGCGAGTCTTCGCTTTTCACGTCCTGTGCCGTCCGACGGCTATCGCAGATCGTCGAGTCCGCCGCCGTTGACGACGTTCGTGTACCCGGCCGCCTCGAGTGCCCGCTTGGCCTTCGCGGCCCTGGAGCCTGCCGCGCAGTACACGACGATCGGCTTGGACTTGTCGCCGGCCACGAGCTTGTCGATCTCGGTCAGGTGGCTCGAGAGCTCGCCGACCGGCACGTTCGTGCCCATCGGGAGATGGTCCTCACGATACTCGTCGGGAGTCCGCACGTCGAGCACCACGGCGCCGGCCGCGATCAGCTTGCGCGCCGCCTCGGGATCCTTGGCAGGCTTGGCCGGCTCGGTCGATGGCGCCGGCGGGGCTTCGTTTCGGGGCTCCGAGCGTGAGCATCCCGACATCGCGAGCAGCGCCGCGAATATCGCCGCGACCAGGCCGGTGCGCAGCGCCTCACCGGGCATCAAGCCCCCTCACTCATCGCCGGACCGCCAAACGGCTCCTCCTGCGGTTCCTCGAGCACGAGCTCCTCGAGCACGGCGCGAACCTCCGCGACCCTCGGCGACGACGCTGCATGCGGGATCTCTCCGTAGCCGTCCTCGTCCTCGATCGCGCTGAGTGCCTCGCCGACCTCGTCGAACGTCGCGCCGATCGCGAGGATCCGGTCGAGCACGTTGGGATCCACTTCGCCGAGGAGACCTGTCACTTCTTCTGCGGTTGCGGTGTTCATGTCGACTCCAGCTTGCAGGTGATGGACCAATCGCGCCGATGCGCCGAGCTCGTCACGGCGGGCTCGCGATCCGATCCCGCACGTGTTGCGTGTACCTCGGAACCTGCGCAAGGAATTCGCAATCACGATGAAATTCGCAGGCGCCCGAACTACGCCGCCCGCCGCCTCTGCAACCGCGGCCGACAGATCGCGGCGAGCGTGTGCGCGATCTTGAGCGCGCCGTTCTTGATGCGGGTGTCTGGCTGGACGCTCTCGATCGCGAGATCGTGGAGAGAGACCAGGCCGATCGGGAGGTTATCCGCATCCACGATCGGAATCCGCCGCACCTGGTGCCGCACCATCAGCTGCTCGAGGTCCGCGATCCTGAGATCCGGCCGCGCCGACACCACGTGGTTTGCCATCACGTTGTTGACGAGGATCTGGTCGAGGGCACGGCCCTGAGTATACGCGGCCATGCAGACGTCGCGATCGGTGATCATCCCGGCAAGCTTGCCGTCGTCGCGCACGATGGCGATCGCGCCGCAGTCGTGATCCCACATCTTCTGGGCGACGATATTGAGAGGGTCATTCACGTGGCACGTCAGGATGGGCGTACTCATCAGGTCCTGGGCTCGCATTGCTGGCTCCCTTCGGGGTGGTGCCTGGCGCGATTGCACCCTCCGGGCCAGCATCGATCGGCTGCCATCGCGGTCCACGATGGCGCGCCGCTTGCTGCGAGTTTGCTCATGAACACCTGGAAGACCGATGCGCAGCTCCAGCAGGACGTGCTGACCGAGCTCAAATGGGACACGCGGGTGGGCCCGACCGAGGTCGGCGTCCAGGTTGCCCGCAGCGTCGTGACGCTGACCGGTACCGTCTCGAGCTGGGCGAAGAAGCTCGCCGCCGAGGCCGCCGCGCATCGGGTCGCCGGCGTGCATGATGTGGCCAACGACCTGGTCGTCAACCTCGGGAGCGATACGACGCGGACCGATACCGAGATCGCGGCGGCGGTCCGACATGCGCTGATCTGGGACGTGTTCGTCCCCGAGGACCGGATCCAGACGACGGTCACGCACGGGATCGTCACGCTGCTCGGAACCGTCGATTTTCCGGCGCAGCGCGACGACGCGGCGCGTGCCGTCGGCTACCTCGCGGGAGTCTGCGGCGTCGACAACCAGATCCGGGTCAAGCACGCGGAGGTCTCGAAGACGGCGCTCCAGACCGCGATCCTCGACGCCCTCGAGCGCCGGGCGTCGCGCGACGCAGGCAAGATCGAGCTCGAGGTCGACGAGGGTCGCGTGACGGTGTCAGGTCGCGTCCATTCGTGGGGTGAGCGCCAGGCGGTGCTCGGCGCGGCGCGTGGCACGCACGGCGTCGATCAAGTGATCGACAAGCTGCAGGTCGCGCCCTGAGGCGCGCGTGGTCCTTGGGCGCGGGAGATGCACTGTCACGCGGTCATGCGGACCACATTCCTGCTGACGCTATCTATCGTCACGGCCGTCACGGCGAGCTGTGCCGTGAACGGCAGCTACATCTACGCTCCGGAGGGCGCGACACACTGGAGTGACGGCCGCCCGGTCGCGATCACCGCGGTGCCGCCAGAGGCGCCGCAAGGAGACGTCCAGGTCAGCTCGTTCGGCATCACGCAACTCACCCCGAGCGGCGCGAATCCCGTCGAGACCTTGCATGTCCGGATGGTGGTGACCAACAACGGCGACGAGCAACCGTGGACCGTCGACACCCGGGAGGTCATGATCGACGTCGCTCGGGAGGGCCGGAGCCGGGCGATGTTCGTCAACACCGACGTGGCGAGCCTGCCGCTGGTCTCGATCGGGCGTGGCGAGCGCAAGACGCTCGACTTCTACTTCCCGGTACCGTCGAACGTCACCGATGAGAGCAACCTGCCGGCGTTCGACGTGCTGTGGCAGGTCACCACCGCGGCGCGACCGTTCGCGTCACGCAGCGCGTTCCACGCGGTCGAGCGCTACGACGCCACGCCTGGCACGACCGAGGTCGTGGTGGTCTCCGGGTGGGGACCGTACTGGTGGTACAACCCGTTCTGGGTGCCCCCGTTCGTGCACCGGCCCGGGATCGTGATCCGCCACCCGCCCGGGCACGTCATCGTGAGCCGGCCGCCACGCTGGCACTACCAGCCGCACCGCCGGACGGTGGTCCGCGATCACCGTCACCGTCGCTAGGGCGATCCGGCATACGCGATGCACTTCGGCATACGCGATGCACTTCGGCATACGCGATGCACTTCCATGTGCCATGGCCGATCCGCTCGTCATCCCGTTTCGCATGCTCGACCTGGGCGACCTGGCGATCGTCGGAGGCAAGAATGCCAATCTGGGAGAGCTGATCAAGCACCTCACGGCCGCGGGCGTCCGCGTGCCCGATGGCTTCGCGATCGCCGCCGACGCGTTTCGCCGGCACCTGGCGGAGAACCGGCTCGATACCGAGATCTACGACGCGCTCGAGCGACTCGACGTGTCCGATATCGCGGCGCTGGCTCGGACCGCGCAGCAGATCCGCGACCGGATCTCGCGCGCGCCGCTGCCACCCGACATCGAAGCAGCGGTCCTGGCCGCCTATGATCTGCTGTCCGAGCAGTACCGACAGGCGGAGGCGGATGTCGCCGTGCGATCGAGCGCGACGGCCGAAGATCTGCCAGGTGCATCGTTCGCGGGTCAGCACGAGAGCTACCTCGATGTCCGCGGCCACGCCGCGGTGATCGATGCGGTGCGGGCGTGCATGGCTTCGCTGTTCACCGATCGCGCGATCGTCTATCGCCGCGAGCGAGGCTATGCGGACCGCTCCGTCGCGCTCTCGGTCGGCGTCCAGAAGATGGTGCGCAGCGACCTCGCGAGCGCCGGCGTGATCTTCACGCTCGACACCGAGACTGGATTCCGCGACGTCATCGAGATCACCGGCGCGTGGGGTCTCGGCGAGACCGTGGTCAAGGGCCGGGTCAACCCCGATGAGTTCACGGTCCACAAGCCCACGCTCGCGAGCGGCTTCCGGCCGATCCTCGCGCGCTACGCCGGTGACAAGGGCGTCAAGCTGGTCTACGCGCCCGGTGGCACCACGGTCGAGGCGCGCGTTGCCGACGCCGATCGCCGCCGGCTCGTGCTCACCGATGATGAGGTGCTCGCGCTCGCGCGCTGGGCGGTGGCCATCGAGACCCACTACGCGATGCCGATGGACATCGAGTGGGCCAAGGACGGCAACACCTCCGAGCTGTTCATCGTCCAGGCACGCCCGGAGACCGTGCACGCGCGGCAGGTCGCCCCGAGCTTCGAGCTGTTCAAGATCACGGGGAGCGGTCGCGCGCTCGTCACCGGCAAGAGCGTCGGCGCCAAGATCGCGCACGCCCGGGTGCGCGTGATCCACGCGGCCAGCGAGCTCGCGAGCTTCCAGCCCGGCGAGATCCTCGTCGCGCCGATGACCGACCCGGACTGGGAACCGGTGCTCGCCCGCGCTGCGGCGATCGTCACCGATCACGGCGGTCGCACGTGCCACGCCGCGATCGTCGCGCGCGAGCTCGGCATCCCGTGCGTCGTCGGTACCGATCGCGCGACGACCACGCTGCACACCGGCGAGATGGTCACCGTGTCGTGCGCCGAGGGCGACGAGGGGCGGGTCTATCGCGGCGAGGTGCCGTTCACCCGCGAGGTGATCGATCCGGCGAGCCTGCCGCGCCCGTCGGTCCCGGTGATGCTCAACGTCGGCAACCCGGAGAACGCATTCTTGCTCGGCCAGCTGCCGAGCGCGGGCGTCGGGCTCGCCCGGATCGAGTTCATCGTGTCGTCGCAGATCGGGATCCATCCGATGGCCCTGCTCCACCCCGAACGCGTGACCGATCCCGAAGCGCTGGCGGAGATCCGCAGGCGGACAGCCGGGCTCGCGAGCCCCGGCGAGCTGTTCGTCGATGGCCTCGCGAGCGGAGTGGCGCGGATCGCCGCGGCATTCTGGCCGCGCCCCGTCATCGTCCGGTTCTCGGATTTCAAGACCAACGAGTACGCCAACCTGCTCGGGGGCCAGGCCTTCGAGCCAGTCGAGGCGAACCCGATGATCGGGTTCCGTGGCGCCTCGCGCTACTACGATGTGCGCTATCGCGAGGCGTTCGCGCTCGAGTGTGCGGCGATCAAGCGGGTGCGCGAGACGATGGGACTCACCAACGTCAAGGTCATGATCCCGTTCTGCCGCACCCTCGGCGAGGGTCGTGCCGTGCTCGCCGAGCTCGCCGCGAACGGGCTCCGCCGCGGCGACCACGAGCTCGAGGTCTACGTGATGTGCGAGATCCCGAACAATGTCGTGCTCGCCGCGGAGTTCTCCGAGCTGTTCGACGGGTTCTCGATCGGCTCGAACGATCTCACGCAGCTGACGCTCGGCGTCGATCGCGACTCGAGCTTGCTCGCGCACTTGTTCGACGAGCAGGACCCAGGTGTCAAGGCACTCATCACCGAGGTGGTCGAGGTCGCGCACCGCCACCACCGCAAGGTCGGGTTGTGCGGTCAGGCCCCGAGTGACCACCCGGAGTTCGCCGGGTTCCTCGCCTCGATCGGCATCGACAGCATCTCGGTGACCCCCGATGCCCTGCCCCGCGTCGTCCGCCACCTGGCCACCGCCTCCGAGCGGACCACCGCGCTGTTCGAGGTCGGCTGATGTCGAACCTCGAGCTCGATCCGGTTCCCGAGCTGTCGACGTTCCGCCGGCTGGCCCTCGGCACGTGGCGGACCGCGTACGATCCGAGCGTCTACGGCAGCCTCACGCTGCGGATGGACAAGGCGCTCGCGTACATCGACACGTTCCGACGGGCGACCGGCAAGCACCTCACGGTCACCCACCTGATGGCACGCGCCGCGGCCGCCGTGCTCGAGCAGTACCCCGACGCGAACGTGCTACTGCGCCACGGACGGCTGTATCGCCGCCGGAGCATCGGCGTGTTCTTCCAGGTCGCGATGGAGGATCCAGCGACGGGCAAGGTCGACCTCTCGGGCGCGACGATCCACGATCCGCAGCGCAAGTCGCTGGTCGAGATCTGCGACGAGCTCGCGCGCGAGTTCGCCGAGGTCCGCACCGATCGCGGCGGTGCGCTGGCACGCGTGCGCCGCCTGATGGGGCGCCTGCCGCTGCGCGCGATCCCGGCCGTGCTCGAGCTGACCTCGTTCGCGAGCTACACGCTCAACCTCGATCTCCGGTGGGCAGGCGTCCCGCGTGACGCGTTCGGCTCGGTGATGATCACGAACGTCGGCGCGCTTGGCCTCGAGGAAGCCTACGTGCCTCTCGTGCCGTACAGTCGGGTCCCGCTGCTGCTCGCCCTCGGCGCGATCCGCGAGACGCCGGTGGCGCGAGACGGCCGCGTCGAGATCGAGCACACGATGAAGCTGTGCGCCACGTTCGACCATCGCGTGCTCGACGGCACTCATGCCGCCGCGATGGCCAGGACGATGCGGGCCTGGATCGAGGACCCGTTCGCGCACTTCGACCGGCTGCCCGAGGCCGCTGCGGGATCGGCGATCCGCAACGTGGCCACGTGACCTGCAAGCGGCCGACGAGCAGATCTCGCCGGCCCATGGAGCCACCCGGATCGCTAACGACCCGGCTGGAGCTCCTCGATCTCGGATCGGGAACTAACGGCGGCTACGCGCGGGCCCAGCTTCACCGCCGAT
>JAGSPR010000146.1 GCA_018262455.1 Deltaproteobacteria bacterium
ATGAGGAACACCATGCGGACCAGCCACCTGCTCACGACGCTGCTCGCCCTTGGCGGCTGCGTAACTCCAGAAGAGTCGATCCGGCAGATCCCAGGTCGTGAGGACCTCACCCTCGCCGTCTACAAGTCCCACATCACCGACGGGCTCTCTGACGAGCTGGTGGTGACCGCCCCCGAGGGCCTCCAGTCGGTCCTCATGGAGGTCCGCGGCAACAGGGGGCTCTACTACCTCACCAAGTTCCAGACTCCGAGCGGTGACCTCATCGAGGCCGGTCGCTATTCGACGCGGTTTGCCCGCGAGGTCCCCGGGCTCGTCGACTGGCTCTACCCGAACACACCAACGCTCTCGATGGAGGCCGGCGAGTACCGCCTGCTGCTCCGCGGCGAGACCACCGATGGTGCCAAGCTCAACGAAGACATCGAGGTCCGGTTCTACCTGAAGAAGCAGCAAGACTTCGACACCTGTGGGGTCCACCTCGACTTCCTCGTCGACAACCAGGCGATCGACAGCGCCGACTTCGAAGCCGCGCTCGACCGTGCGGTGGTCTGGGTCAACAACCTCTACACGCCGAGAGGCGTCCGCGTGCTGGACTACCAGATCACGCAGGTCAGGCTCCCTCACCCGAACGTCGATCCTACGATGACCGTGAGCGCGACGAGGGATGTCGATGATGTCCTGGCGCAGGCACGCTCGGCGGGCACCGTGCGTCCCGACAGCGTCCACGTCATCGTGGTGCGATCGATCGGCGGCTCCGAGCCCGCGGGGTACTCGATGGGCCTGCCCGGTCCGTTCGATCTCGATCGCTCCAACGCGGCCGTGCTGGTGTCGACGAATGCGTACACGTCGGGCGGCTTCCTCGATGTCGACGGGCTCGCCAGCACGATCGCCCACGAGGTGGGTCACTACCTCGGCCTGTATCACACCAGCGAGTCCAGCGGCGCGCAGCACGACCCGTTGCCTGACACGCCGGAGTGCACCGGCGGGTTGTGCTCGCCGGAATTCGACGCCAACATCATGTCGGCCGGCGGCGGCTCCGACCGCCATGCGGTGTCCGACGGCCAGGCGTTCGTGATGCACCAGCACCCGCTGTGCATCCCCACTCAGTTCGACACGACGCCGCCGAAGTGCTCGATCTCCTGCGCCCCCCCGGCGACGTGCAGCGTGCTCGGCGGTGTCGCCGAGTGCCGCAACGCGTGCGACCCCGACTTGCCCGACTGTGGCACCGGCACCTGCACGGTCGACGACACGGGCACGTTCGTCTGCAAGCCGTAGTCTGATCGTGCCGAGGTTCGTGCTGCTCGTGGCGATCGCGATCACGTGCGCGACCTGCGAGTGCCGCGACCCGCGACCTGTCACCACGCAGCAAGCCGCGCCGAGCGATCTCGAGCTCAAGCAGCGGATCGCCGAGGCGCTCGCGCGCCGCGGGCCGGGCTACCAGCCACGGACGCGGCACCGCAAGCCGGACGGCACGCCGAAGTTCACCAACCGGTTGATCCTCGAGACCAGCCCGTACTTGTTGCAGCACGCGCACAACCCGGTCGAGTGGTTTCCGTGGGGCGAGGCGGCCTTCGACAAGGCGCGGCGCGAGAACAAGCCGATCTTCCTCAGCATCGGGTACTCGACCTGTCACTGGTGCCACGTGATGGAGGAGGAGTCATTCGAGGACGAGGGGATCGCTGCGCTGCTCAACCGTTACTTCGTCCCGATCAAGGTCGACCGCGAGGAGCGACCGGATCTCGATGCGATCTACCTGGCCGCGGTGCAGCAGATGACCGGCGACGGCGGATGGCCGATGACCCTGTTGCTGCTGCCTGATCGCAGGCCGTTCTTCGGCGGCACCTACTTCCCACCGCGCGATGGAGTGCGCGGCGCGAGGATCGGGCTGGTCACGGTGCTCGAGCGCGCGCGACGGGCGTATCAGGAGGACGCGACCGGGCTGGCGAACAACGCCGCCCAGCTGGTGGCCGAGCTCCAGCGGTTGCCCGCGCTGGTGCGTGGGGGGGACCTGCCGGGCCCGCCCGTGATCCGGGCGGCGGTCGCGCAGTTTGCCGAGTCGTTCGACAGCGCGTGGGGCGGATTCTGGGGCGCGCCCAAGTTCCCGCGCCCCGCCGTGCTCGAGATGTTGCTCCGGCATCATCGGCGCACCGGCGACGCTCGCTCGCTCGAGATGGTCACGCTCACGCTCGAGCGCATGGCCGCAGGCGGGATCTACGATCAGATCGGCGGCGGCTTCCACCGGTACTCGACCGACGCCAGGTGGCGCGTCCCGCACTTCGAGAAGATGCTGTACGACAACGCGCAGCTCGTCGCCGTCTACCTCGAGGCGTACCAGGTGACGGGACGCGAGGACTTCGCGCAGGTCGCGCGCGAGATCCTCGACTACGTGCTGCGCGACATGACCTCGCCCGAGGGCGGCTTCTACTCGGCCAGCGACGCCGACAGCCAGGGTGCGGAGGGCACGTACTTCGTCTGGACGGCCGCCGAGATCGATCACGTGCTCGGCGCCGAGCAAGGCCGGATCGCGCGCACCTACTTCGACGTCACCACGGGTGGCAACTTCGAACACGGCTCCAACGTGTTATGGCGTCCGGCGCCCCTGGCCGATGTCGCCGCGGGGCTCGGGCTACCCGCCGAAACGGTTCGGCAGGCGATCGCCGGCGCGCGCGTGCGCTTGCTCGACGCACGGTCCCGGCGTGTCCCCCCCCTCACCGATCGCAAGATCCTCGTCGCGTGGAACGGCCTCATGATCTCCGCGCTGGCCCGCGGCGCGCTGGTGCTCGACGAACCTCGCTACACGGCCGCCGCCCGCAAGGCAGCCTCGTATCTCCTCGCGAGCGCCCACGGCCAGCCCGGGCGCCTCCTGCACAGCATCTCCGAGGCCACGGCTGCGGGGGATGCGTTCCTCGATGACTACGCGTTCCTCATCGCGGGGCTGCTCGATCTCCACGAGGCCGCCCCCGACCCGCGCATGCTCGCCGAGGCGGGCTCGCTCGCGAACGAGCTCGAGGCCGGCTTCGCAGATCCGAGCGGCGGGTACTTCTTCACGACCGCTCGTCACGAGCAGCTGCTGATGCGCGCCAAACCGGATCACGATGACGCCCTCCCCGCGGGCAACTCGGTCGCGGCGGCGAACCTGCTGCGACTGTACGAGCTGACCTCCGACGACCGCTTCCGCACGCGCGCCGAGGCGACGTTCCGGGCGTTCTCGCACGCGCTCGCCACCGCGCCGACCTCCCTGCCCAAGCTGCTCGTGGCGCTCGACTTCCAGCTCGACCGGCCCAAGCAGGTCGTGATCGTCTCGCCGACCGGGATCGAGCCCACCGAGCTGCTCGCGCGGTTTCGCAAGGTGTTCGTGCCCAACCGGGTCCTGCTCCGGGTCGTCGAAGGGACAGCTTCCGGCAGCCCGCTGAGCGAGGGCAAGGTCGCGCGCGGCGGCAAGCCCACCGCGTATGTCTGCATCGGGACCGCCTGCGAGCAACCGACCAGCGATCCGGACCTGTTCGGAAACCAGCTCTCGAAGGTGGAGCCGCTATGACTGGCTACAGCGTCGTCACGACGCGCTCGGTCCACTGCGCGATGTGATTGTTGCTCTGGAGATTCTGGAACGGAAGACGGAACGCGGCGACGCTCGGATCCTGGCCGGCACTGGCGCGCTCGGTCACGAACGGCGTCATCCAGATCTGCGGCGTCTTTTGCGCCTCGGGATCGAGCGAGTTCATCCGGCGGGTTCCGAAGTCGCGCTTGGACGACACCGTGATCCAGTAGATCTGCGCGTGGCTCGTGCCGAGGGATTGCTCGAATGGTGCCCATCGGCCCCACGAGTTCGTGAGCCCGATCCCCTGGTTGACCGCGGCGAGCTCGATCGGGGGTGCGCTGCCGTCGGACTTCACGACCCACAGGGCAGCGGCGGTGTTGTTGTAGGCGCTTCCGGTCGCTGCACGGTTGAACAGGATCCATTGACCATCGGGCGACCACGACGGATAGAAGTTGTTGCCGCCGTCGAGGACGAGCGGGGTCTCGTTGCCGAACGCATGGGTGACCGGATCGTAGCTGCGCGTGTAGATGGTGCCGTTTCCGAAGCTCCAGTCCGCACCGGCCGGCGTGCGGACGTACGCCAGGCGCGTGCCGTCGGGCGAGAGGTCGGGATGCGAGACGTAGCCGTCGGCCGGCATGTTGACGATCACCGCCTGATCCGCCGAGTTGCGAACCGTGACGACGCCGTTGAACACGGTGAGCAGCTGGTTGCCATCGGGCGAGAACGTCGCGAAGTTCCAGGTCGTGAAGTCGGGCTGGCGGGTGCCCGTGGCGACATCGATCATCGTCGCGTTCTTGTTGCCACCGTCGTACGTGATCGCCATCTTCGTGCCGTCCTTCGAGAGCACGTGACAGGCGACGCAGCGTCCCTCGGTCTGGTTCGTCGTCATGTACTCCTCCGCCGGCTGGCCGGGCTTCGCCATGTCGTGGCGGTAGATCCCGTAGACGCCGTTCGTGGCCGCGGCGGCCCAGTAGTACAGCCCGCCCTCCATGGTCTCGTTGGTGAGCTTGACCTGCCGCGGCGGCGCGCTGCCGACGGCGACCGGGTTCGCGGCCTGGATGCCACGCACCTGGTACGCCACGCTGGACTCGACCCCGACCGCGGCGATCCACTCGGCAGCGAGGAACTCGGTGAATGACGGCATCGGACCCGCGCCGGCGACGCCGTTGCCGCCCGCCACGTAGACGCGGACATCGGCGAACTCGGTCTTCAGCGAGACCTCGAACACATCGTTGCCCGAGCCGTCGGTCCAGTGGGTGTCGAAGTCGCCGAGGTTGCGCGGCATGACGACGTCTGCGGGTGGATAGACCACCGTCGGTGCGCGCGCGGGGTCCTCGGGTGCCCCGAACAGATCGGGGGTGTTCGGATCGAGCGTCGGATCGACGCGCGTCGACTTGAGCCGCGCGATGAGCTGCGCGGTGCCGGACTTGTCCTCGCGCTGACCGAGCACGGCCGTCTTGCCGGCGGTCGTGATCGACGCGGTGGGACCGACAAACGCCCCGAACGAGGTGTCGACGCTGAACAGCGTCTCGCTCGTGACGTCACGCGTGTGACCGTCGGGGAACACGAGCGTCGCCGTGTACGACTGGGTCGCGGGCACGCCGTTGAGGATGAGGAGCTCGGCGGTCGGTGGCTCGATGGAGAGCGTCGCCGTCGTCTCGTCGTCCTCGCTCGTGTTCGGACCGCACGCGGTGGTGGTGGACGCGATCACACACAACACGACGCCCCGGATGTAAGTCCTCGTCATGGCCCGCATCTTACTCGACCGGTCTGGAACCATGGGGTCAGTTATTGGTTCGTGGTAGGAGGTGTAGGTGCGGACGCTGACCTCGGTCCTCGGCAACTCGCAACGGCTCGACGGGGGAGCGATGTTCGGCAACGCCCCGAAGGCGATGTGGGAGAAGTGGATCGCTCCGGATGACCGCAACAGGATTCCGCTGGCCTGCCGCTGCCTCGTGGTCCGCGAGGACGACAAGGTCATCCTGCTCGAGACCGGCATCGGCGCATTCTTCGAGCCCGCCCTGCGCGAGCGCTACGGGATCCTCGAGCAGCAGCACGTGCTGATCGCGTCCCTCGCCGAGATCGGCATCGCGGCAGAGGACGTCGACGTCGTGGTGTTCTCGCACCTGCACTTCGACCACGCGGGCGGGGCGTTGAGCCAGTACGAGCCCGGCCAGCCGGCGCGGCTCGTGTTCCCACGGGCGACCTATGTCGTCGGCGCCGAGGCCTGGCAACGCGCGGTGTCTCCTCACGCGCGCGATCGCTCCTCCTTCATCCCCGGGCTGACCGGCCTGCTCGCGGGGAGTGGACGGCTCGAGCTCGCGGCCTCTGACCATGCGTCAGCGCTCGGGGGCGGGTTCCGGTTCCACCGCAGCTCCGGCCACACGCCCGGCCTGCTCCTCACCGAGATCGACATGCCCGGCGGGCCCGTGGTCTTCGCGTCCGATCTGATCCCGGGCCGGGCCTGGGTGCACCTGCCGATCACGATGGGCTACGACCGCTACCCCGAGCTGCTGATCGACGAGAAGAGCTCGCTCCTGGGCGACCTCGAGAAGCGCGGCGGTCGGCTGTTCTTCACCCATGATCCGAACATCGCGCTCGGCCGGGTCACCAAGGACGACAAGGGCCGGTTCGTCAGCTCCGACGAGCTCCGCGAGCTCCGCAACGTCGCGGCCTGACCAGCATGCAACCGCATCGACTCGTGGCGCTCGTGATCGCGCTTGGCTTCGCCGGTTGCGGCGGAAGGCCACGCGCAGACCAGCCGCCCCGACCGTCCGATCCGAAGCAGCTCGCGCTGGCGCTCCACCTGGATCTCGAGCGGCTCGGCGAGCTGGCGCACCGACTCCGCGGTCGCTGTCCGGAGCTTGTCGCCGAGCTGCGACCGCACGTCGCGCGGATGCGCGCGCACGCCGCCGAGGTCAAGCAAGCCACGCAGGATCGCAAGCTCGCCATCGAGCTCAAGAGCGAGGTGCTGGCCTACGACGAGCGCGATCGCGGGCTGTCGGACGTGATCGGCACCGATCTCGGAGCGAGCTACCTGTCGTGCAAGCAGGCCACCGAGCTGCGCGCGCTGATCGATCAGATCCCATCGCTGTGACCTGCCGCCGAGGCTGCGAGCTCGCGGCGCACCCGGTCACTTCGCGCGTTCGGCTTCGAGCTCCTTGCGGGCTTGCTCGAGCGCGACGCGATCGCGCTCCGATGGCTCGGGATACGCCAGGTCGAGCTGTTCCATCGTGGCGACGATGATCTCGGCCACCGCGCGGCGCATGAAGCTCTTCGAGTCGGCGGGGATCGCGTACCACGGCGCCCATGGCTTGCTGGTCGCGCGCAGCGCGCCCTCGTAGGCATCCTGGTAGTCGTCCCACCGCTTGCTCTCGGCGAGGTCCGTGGCGTTGAACTTCCAGAAGCTGTCGGGATCGACGACGCGGTCGAGGAAGCGCTTGTGCTGCTCGCGCTGGGAGACGTTGAGGAAGAACTTCAGGATCACGCAGCCGTTGCGCGCCCAGTGCTTCTCCGCCGCGTTGATCGACTCGTAGCGCTCCTTCCAGAGGTCGTCCGGTCGCCGCGGGAGCCGCTGGTGATCGAGCAGCTCGGGGTGCACCTTGACCACGATCACCTCCTCGTAGTGGCTGCGGTTGAACACCCCGATCCGTCCGCGCTCCGGCAGCTCGCGCTGCACGCGCCACAGGAAGTCGTGATCGAGCTCCTCGGCGTTCGGCGCCTTGAACGCCGAGACCTGGCAGCCCTGCGGATTGACCCCGCTGAACACGCCGCGGATCGTGCCGTCCTTGCCCGCGGCGTCCATGGCCTGGAACACGGTCAGGACGCTGTAGCGATCGTTGGCGTAGAGCCGGCCCTGGAGCTTCGAGAGCTGTTCGACCGCTTCCTCGAGCGCCTCGACGTTCGGCGCCTTGCCCGGATCGTCGTCAGCCTCGGTCGGAGCCTGCTTGAGGTTGAACGAGTCATCGAAGCCGACCAGGAACGGGCTGGCGACCGGCTCGAACAGGAGGGAGTGGGCCATGCGACACGATACCGACCCGGGGGACGAATTCGCGAGAACCGGGCGAATTCGCGATGGCCATGCGGTAATCCGGACCCTGCCAGGTATTGTGCGCGAGAATGTCGACGACCGGTTCTCCCAGCACGGCACTCCCCTACGCGGAGCACGACAAGCTCGGTCCCTTCGGGAGCCACGGCTCTGCACTGCACGATCCGGTCGAGCTCCGCGCACGGCTGGTCGGCGAGTTCGTGTCGGCGGTGCACTCCGCGCGCGATGCAGCACACGCGGTCGACCAAGGCGCCGCCGTGGCCGTCCACGATTGTCGCAAGGCGCTGCGCCGGGCGCGCGCGGTGCTGGTGATGGTCGCCAGCTCGCTCCCCAGGAACGAGCGCCGCGCCGTGAAGGTCGCGCTCCAGGAGGCCCGCCGGTCGCTCTCGACGATGCGCGATCACTCGGTCGCCCCGGAGGCGCTCGGCCAGCTCCAGCTCGCGGACGAGGACCGCGCCACTGCCAAGCGCGTGCTCGACAACGCGGCGGAGGCGATCCCGCCGGTCAGCGAGATCAAGCAGCTCCTCGGCGAGGCCGCGGCGCGGGCCGCGGCGCAGGCCGAAGCGCTCCAGGCCGCGCTGCCCGCCAAGCTCGACTGGACCGACATCCTCGATGGCATCCGTCGCGTCTACGGGGAGGCCCGCCGGGCGCGCCGCGCGGCGAAGCGGTCGAAGGCCTCGTTCCACACCTGGCGCCGCCGCAGCAAGGAGCTCGCCTTCACGCTCGACTTCGTCGCCAAGCATGCCGGACCGCGCGCCGCCGCGATCTACGAGGAGATCGACGGCGTCACCGACCTGCTGGGCTCCGCGGTGGACCTGATCATGTTGCGGGAGTTCGTCGCGACGCATGGCCAGGGCATCCCCGCCGCCGAGATCGCGCACCTGCGCGGCTCGCTCGAGCTCCATCTCGACGATCTGATGTCGATCTCGCGCGAGGAGTCCCGCGACGCCTTCGCGATGAGGCCCAGGAAGTTCGCGCGCCGGCTCGCGAAGTGCGTGAAGCGCGATCTCACGCCGCCGGACGACGTCAACGGCGAGCCCACGGACTGAGCCACCCCGAGGGCGCGGCGTGCTAGCTTGCGCCCCCATGTCGAAGGTCCTCATCATTGGCGCCGGAGGCGTCGGCGGTGTCGTCGCTCACAAGGCGGCGATGGAACGTGACGCGTTCAGCGAGGTCATGCTCGCGAGCCGACGGCTCTCGAGCTGCGAGAAGCTCGCCCGCGAGATCGAGCAGATGCACGGTCGGAAGATCCGCACCGCGCAGGTCGACGCCGACAACGTCGAGCAGACCACGAAGCTGCTCCGCGAATTCCAGCCCAAGCTGGTCATCAACGTCGCGCTGCCCTACCAGGACCTCCACATCATGGACGCGTGCCTCGCGGCCGGCGTCGACTACCTCGACACCGCGAACTACGAGCCGCTCGACGTCGCGAAGTTCGAGTACAGCTGGCAGTGGGCGTACCAGGACCGGTTCGCGAAGGCCGGCCGGATGGCGGTGCTCGGCTCCGGCTTCGACCCGGGCGTCACCAACGTGTACTGCGCCTACATCCAGAAGCACTTGCTCGACGAGCTGCACTACGTCGATATCGTCGACTGCAATGGCGGCTCGCACGGCAAGGCGTTCGCGACCAACTTCAACCCCGAGATCAACATCCGCGAGATCACCGCACGCGGGCGCTACTGGGAGAATGGCGAGTGGAAGGAGACTGACCCGCTCAGCGTGTCCAAGATCTTCGACTACCCGGGCGTCGGCGAGCGCAACAGCTTCCTGCTCTACCACGAGGAGCTCGAGTCGCTCGCGAAGAACCTGAAGGGCCTGAAGCGGATCCGGTTCTGGATGACGTTCGGCGAGTCCTACCTCAAGCACCTCGAGGTGATGCAGAACATCGGCATCACGCGGATCGACGAGGTCGAGTACGAGGGCCAGAAGATCGTGCCGATCAAGTTCTTGCGCGCCCTGCTCCCCGACCCGGCGTCGCTCGCGGCGAACTACACCGGCAAGACGTCGATCGGCGTGCTCGCCGAAGGCATCAAGGACGGCAAGCCGAAGCGCTACTTCGTCTACAACATCTGCGACCACGCGGAGACCTACAAGGAGGTCCGCGCGCAGGCCGTCTCGTACACCACCGGCGTGCCGGCCGTGACCGGCGCGGTGATGATGGCAACCGGCCAGTGGAAGGGCGCCGGCGTGTTCAACATGGAGCAGCTCGATCCCGATCCGTTCCTCGCGGATGTCGCCAAGCGCGGGTTGCCCTGGCACGTCGAGGAGCGGTAGCTCCGTGTCGGCAGGCGCGGCGCTCGGCGCCGACGTGGCGCGCGCGATCGATATCTCGCATCTCGAGACCCCGTGCTTCGTCACCGATCTCGGCGCGCTCGAGGCGAACCTCCAGATCCTGGCCGACGTGCAGCGCCGCGCCGGCTGCACGATCCTGCTCGCGCTCAAGGGCTTCGCGCAGTGGTCGACGTTCCCGCTGGTGCGGCGCTACCTCGCCGGCGCGACGGCGAGCTCGATCGCCGAAGCCCGGCTCGCCCGTGAGGAGCTCGGCGGGCAGGTCCACGCGTACGCCCCCGCCTACTCCGATGACGAGATGCGCGAGCTCGTCACGCTCGCCGATCACATCGTGCTCAACAGCCCGTCGCAGTGGCGCCGCCACCGGCCGGCGATCGAGGCCGCGCGGCGAGCGGGCCGCTCGATCTCGTGTGGCCTGCGCGTCAACCACGAGCACCAGGAGGTCGAGGTCGCGCTCTACGATCCGGCGGGCCCGTGCAGCCGGCTCGGCACCACGCGCGCGAACCTTGCGCCCGAGGACCTCGACGGCCTCGACGGCCTGCACTTCCACACGCTGTGCCAGGTCGGCAGCGACGCGCTCGAACGCGCGCTCGCCGCGTTCGAGACCAAGTTCGGCGAATTCATCCCGCGGATGAAGTGGGTCAACTTCGGCGGCGGCCACCACATCACCCGGCCCGACTACGACCGCGAGCGGCTGGTCCGGCTGGTGACCGCGTTCCGCGCGAAGTGGAACGTCCAGGTCTATCTCGAGCCCGGCGAGGCCATCGCGCTCGGCACCGGCATCCTCGTCGCGTCGGTGCTCGACACCCTGCACAACGGCATGGACCTCGCGATCCTCGACACCTCGGCGACCGCGCACATGCCCGACGTGCTCGAGATGCCGTACCGCCCGGTCATCATCGATGCCGGTGACCCCGGGGCCAAGGCGCACACGTACCGGCTCGGCGGGCTGACCTGCCTCGCGGGTGACGTGATCGGTGACTACAGCTTCGATCGCAAGCTCGAGGTCGGCGACAAGCTCGTGTTCCTCGACATGGCGCACTACACGATGGTGAAGACGTCGACGTTCAACGGCGTGCGGCTGCCGTCGATCGCGACGCACGATCCGGCGACCGGGCACATCATGGTGCACCGCCGGTTCGGTTACTACGAGTACCGCGACCGGCTGTCGTAGCACCGGCCAGCGAGGCCAGGACCGCGCGCGCAACTAGAGCAGTCGGCAGCGCATCCGGGTGGCGGTCGCCGGATCGACGGGCTCGGCGCGCTCCACGCTGAGCTTGAGGTGATCGGCCGCCGGGCAGATCGTCAGATTGGGCTGGAGCCGCCAGCATGGGCTCGTCGGATCGGGCCCGCACGGCTCGATCGGAATCGCCGTGCCGCCCAGCAAGTCCTCGACGACACAGTCGACCTGGGGTCCCGGTTGATCGGGGTCGATGTCGACGACCGGCACCGTCACGCACGGGTTGCCGACCGTGCGCAGCACGAGCTGACCAAGCTGCTGGAACGGACCCGTCAGATCGGACTGACAGATCGACGAGAATGCGGAGCGATCGGGGAACAGATCGAAGAATGCCTTCATGCGCACCGCCGGATCGGCGACTTCGAGCGCGCCGGCGCGGTTGAACGAGCACGAGTGCGTGAGTGTCGGAACGGGCGCCCCGCCTTGAGGAGGGATGTCCAGCTCGATCGCGACCGGCTGCGGATCGCCCACGATGCCGCCGACGAACACGTTGCGGGGATCCGGCTTGAGCCCGGCGAGGAACGCGTGAAAGCCAACCACATCGTCGACGAACATCGAGGTCGCGCTCGCCGTGCACCGATCCTTGACTCCGACCGCGTTCATCGCCGCCGGATCCTGGCCATCGACCTCACAGGTCACGCCGAACCTCGTACACCGGAACGAGGCCAGCGGACCAAACAGCATGTCAGCGGGCCCCAGGATCGCGGGATCCTTGACCGAGCAGTCATCCTCGTCGGTCAGGAACACCACGCCGAGCAGCGCGGTGGGGCGGAGAAAGCCCGGGTTCGCGGCTGGCTGGAGCGCGGCCCTCATCGCGGCGAGCGATTGCTCGAACCCACACCCTCTGGAGCCGAGCCGCACCATCTGGCCGAACACGGTCGCAAGGTCGCCGGTGTAGTTCGTCAGGCGCGTTCCGTCGGGTTGCCTGGTGTCGCTGAGGAAGGTCCCGGTGACCGGAGACATGCCGACGAGGAGCTTGCCGTCATCACCGAAGTTCGCACATCCGCCGTTCCCGATGCTCCCGATCGGCGGCGCCGGATTCGCGGGGCCGCTGCCAGACGTGCCCATGTCCGTGCTGACCACGCCGAGGTGCAAGTTGGGCAGCTCGTCTTCACCCGCGCGCAGCTGCTCGAGGAACTTCGGGAAGTCGGTCGCGAAACTCTGCTGCTTGGGGTCCATCGCGGCCGAGTTGTCGATCACGAAGAGCAGGTCCAGATCGCGGTTCGGCACCGCCGGCAGCTCGAGCACGGTCTCGAATTCCCGGTAGTGCACCTCGGGCACGCTGCAGGCCGCGACGCAGAGCATCGCCAATCCCAGATCCCGTGACCGCATCAGAACCTCCCCAGGACAGAGACCCCGGTCTCACCGGGCGCGACCCGCGGCACGATGGAGACGTGCCCCGCCTCCGCTGGCTTGCCGGTGAGCCACAGCACGGCCGCGCCGACGATTGCCGCGCCGCCGAGACCGAACGCAAGGTTCGCCACGAATGCGCGATCGTGGCCCGACTTCGTCAGCGCCGTCGCCCGAGCGGCGTTCACGCACTCGATCGCCGGATCCGGACAAAGATCCTCGGCATCGGTCTGTTTGCCACGTGCGGACACGCCGAACACCGCGCCGACGACCACGCCAGCGACGCCGACCCCGGCCGCGGTGATCGAAAGCTTGCGCCGCATGGTCAACCCGCCACGTGCAGGCTCGACGATCGGGCGGGCCGGAGGCGCCACGGGCCTCCCCGGCGGGACCGGAGTCCGGATCGGTGTCGGATCCGGACGCAACGGAGGGTTGGGAGGGGGCGCTGGCTCGAGCTTCGGGATCTCGACCGTCTTGATGTCACGCTCGGATGCGATCACGACCGTGGTGCTCCAGGGTGCGACGCCCGGGGCACGCGCGAGGACCTTGTACGTCCCACCATCGACCGGCAGCTTCGTGTTCCACGTCGCCGGGTCGACCACGTCACCATCGCGCAAGAGCTCGAGCCCTGCCACGCGACGATCCGGCGTGACCGCGAACTGGATCGAGGACAGCCGCGCCTCGAGCTTGCTCGCGCGATCGAGGGCGACCTTGTGGAGCTGCTTGGTCGCGCCGTCCGAGGCCGAGCGGGTCTGGCGCTCGGCGTCGAGGAACAGCCCCCACGAGGTCGCGAGCTGCCCGTTCTTCTCGCGACAGTTCGCCTGGTTCATCCGCGTCGAGATCGTCGGCTCGAGCTTCTCGCTCGCATCGAATGCGGCGCATGCCTCGGCCGTCTTGCCGGTGCCCATGAGCTCCTTGCCACGGCGAAACAACATCTCGGCCTGGGCGCTGGCGCCCGACGGCTGTGCGGCGGCATACGACGTCGCGAGGATCAGGATGGAGAGGGACAGGTTGCGGATCATGTTCCTCAGCGGTGATCGGGGATGCCATCGCCGTCGGTGTCTCCGGTCGTCACCGAGCCCGGATTGGCCGGCTTGGTCGGCCTGGTCGGCCTGGTCGGCCTGGTCGGC
>JAGSPR010000428.1 GCA_018262455.1 Deltaproteobacteria bacterium
CGAGCGCGCGCCCATCGCCTCGAACACCGCGGTGGTCCAGGTCGCGTACGCGAGCCCGACGACGAACGCGTAGGTCAGGTTCCCGACCACGTAGGAGGCGACGTTGGTCGGGATCACGGCCATCGCTGCGCTGACCAGGGCGAGCAGCAACGCGCTCACGATGTAGGAGCGGCGCGGCGTCACGCGCGTGCACATCCAGCCGCCCGCGAAGCAGCCGGCCGCGGTCACGACCGCCGCGGTGTAGCCCTGGACGAGGGCGACGTGGCTCGACGTGGCGTTCCACAGCTCGGCGACCGTTCCCTGGGTGAGCACGCCCTGTCCGGCGCCCGTGCCGAACGGCAAGAAGCACAGCAGCGTGACCAGGAGTCCGGACTTGGTCCGCGCCAGGCGGGACACGTCCTTGACCACGCCCTTGATCGCGGCGAGCGGTCCGCCCACCACCCGGTGCGCCGCGACCGCCGGGACCGCGAACAACGCGAGCGCGCACAGGCAGAACAAGCCGGCGAGGATCGCGCCTGCCATCCACGGCTCGGCCAAGGTCTCGAGCAACGTCAACCCGAGGCCGCCGCCCAGGCCGGCGCCCCCGAGGTTGCCGACCTGGAACCACGCGCTGACCCGGCCCTGATCGCTCTTCGGGGTGAGCGCGGCGACCATCGACTCGAGCGCCATGCCGACGAACGTGCGCAGCAAGCTCGAGATCGCGACGACAGCGACCAGCAGCGGCAGCGTGTCCTCGGTCATCGGGGTCGCCGCCAGCACCAGCACTCCGAGCGCCGACGCCGCGATGCCGATCAGGTACCAGCGCTTGGGCGTCAGCGTGGCATCCACCGCGGGCGCCCACAGCCACTTCAGCCACTGGCTCAGCAGCGACGCCGCCGGCAGCAGCGCTGCCTCCTTGATCGACAGGCCGTGCTTGGTGGCGAGGAACGTCAGCGCGACCGTGACGAACCCCGTCACCGCTCCGAACGGCAGGTACAGCACCATCCAGACGGACGGATGCGAGACCGTGGATCGCGAGCTCGACATCAGCGCCCCGGTCTAACACGGACACGCCGATCGCGATCGGCGACCGGCGCGCAACGCGTGCGTCCATCGGGCGAAGCCCTCGCAGTTCGTGCGGAGCTACCAGACCGAGCCGCCGCGCGTCGAGGGAGGTCGGGACACCAGCGCCGCGATGTGGAGAGGTCCTTCCGTCGAGTGCTCGGGGCAGAACAGGCGGTCGGCGCTCGTGTCCTCGCGCACCCGAGCGCACTCGGGACACAGCGGCGCGACGACGTCTTCCTTCAGGTTGACGACGAGGGTGGGGCACGAAGCCAGCGCAAGCATGCGATCTGCCAGCGACCGGCGGGGATCGTGCACGCCGAACCGCCCGATCACGAGGAGGTCCGCGCGCACATCGCCTGCAAGACTGGTGGTCTCCACCGCAGGCGACCCGACGAGCACGTGCATCCACGACCTCCAGTCCGACGTGCTCGTCCCGAACGTCTCGAGCCCGTGCAACACGGTCTCGGCGAGCCGGGCGCGCACCGGGTCCACCCGGGCGGCGCGATCGACCACCGTGACGAAGTGGAGGTCCACGCGCTCGTGGCGCGCAGCTTGATCGATCGCGTGTTCGAGCACGATCTCGGCGTACTCGGACTCGTCGAGCGCGGCAACGATCCGGAAGCGCCGGGAGTCGGGTCTCGCAGTGGCCATGCTCGATGGCAGTGCATCCCGCGTGCCCCACGACGTCGCGCGGCGCCTCCACCGTGCGGCTCGCGTCGGGTTCAGTGACCAGATCAACCCGTACCTGGCAGTAGCTACGCGGACTTACGAATTATGCGCGACGGTTTCCGCGAGCTCCCTCCTGGATCGCTATGAGAGCAACATTTCAGCTGACGTCCCTCTGTGGGTTTCTCGCCATGTGGGGCTGCACGGGGGACCAGCTAACGAATACAGCGATCCAGGCAGTGGAATCGGGTGACCTCGCGGCGATCGAACGCGAGGCGATCCCGTTGTGGATCGAACACAGCGAGCGATCGCTGGAGCACCTCGACAACGCGTTCGCTTACGAGCTTCGCGCCGGGTATCTGACACCGATCGGCACGGCCGAAGGACACGAGCGCATCACTCGCACCGCGGTGCTTCACTGGGCGCATCTCGTGCGGCAGCACCTGAGAACCCCGTTGCACACGGCGGTACCAGCGTTCGCCGAGGACGAGCAATGCAACGGATCGGTGATCGGCGACGCCGTGCTCGTCGACTACGCCGACGCCGCGGTCGGAACTCCCAGACACGATCATCGCGTCGAAGCCGTCGTCGAGGCGCTACGCGATCTCGCGCGCCACACCGCGTGCCTCGGACAATTCCAGACCGAGCTGCTCGCGACGCAGATGGCGATCGCCTTCGATGACGTGCGCACGACGCTGGTGGCGAACGGCCTCGATGGCGTGATCCCCTACGTCGTACAGGCGATCTCCGTTCCGATGCTGCTCGTTCACGAAGTGGAACGGCAGCACGGAGACGACGCGCCGCTCGCTCGCTGGTTCCATGACTACGAAGCGGTGCTCGTCGAGGGAGCGGTCAGCAAGCACCATCCGGCGTCGTGGCATGGCCTGTGGCTCTACGATCGAATGACCGGTCGACTCCGCGGATTTCGCGCGACCGACAAGGTCATCAACGAGAACGAGATCGATCTCGCGAGCTTCTTCCACACGCTCGCGCAACCGACCAGGGAGGATGCCCGCTGCAGCCTCGCCGAGATGGTGCAACGTGGCGCGAGCGCCGGCCGCTACCACTGCAACGGCAGGTTGTGCCGCGACTCGAAGGATCCGACATGTCTGACGCCGGGTGCCGGCGATAGCGTCCCGGAACAGGGCGGCGCCGTGGAGATCCCTGGAATCGCGACCTCGACGGAGATCGACTGCATCTCCTCGCAAGCCGCGTCGGCGTCGAAGGAGCAGATGACGTGCGTGGTGGAAGCGACGGGCCTGCTCGCCAGTCCGCGCGCGATGCTGAGCAAAGATCTGCAGCGCGCATCGCTCGCCGGGATCAAGGTCGGCGGCGCATGCACGATCAGTGATGCAGCGGCCGACGCCGCGTACAACGCCGCGGTCCAGGAGGCGCGTGACAACTACGAAAAGTCGGTCGCTGCGCAGATCGCTTACCTCAGCGCCGAGATCGATGAGCTCGCGGCTCTTCAGAAGGCAGCAGACACCGTCAGGCAAGATCCGAAGGCGACCACGTACGCGGTCGAGGCGGCTGATGGACGCGTCGAGGACCAGACGGACATCGTCAACGATGCACAGACCAGCCTTGCCCAGGGTACGACTCTCGAGGCTCAGAAACGTGCGGACGCGATCAAGAGGGCCGAAGACGCGCGCAAGCAGGCGACTGGCGCGGGCGCTTCGGGGTCGGGGTCGGGGTCGGGGTCGGGTTCGGGTTCGGGCTCGGGCTCGGGTTCGGATGCCGGCTCGGGTTCTGGCTCCGGTTCGGGCTCCGGCGAAACGCAATGCGTTGACAAGGAGAGCTGCGGAAACGGCTGCGGCGCGCTGGCATCGCAAGCGCAGAAGGCGCTCGACTGCTTCACAGGTGCTGCTGATCCGATGTTCGAAGATCCAATGGGTGGTCCCGGTGGCTGCGGCCTCGCGTGTGACCCGGTCGATCCGGTCACGAAGACGGGACTGACCTGTACGTCCGGCCTCGCGCTCAATGCCGGCTCGAGCCTGTCGCAAGGCTGCTGGGCGGTGCGTTGCGGTCCATCTGATCATGCGATGGGCACCGGGCAATGCTGCGGTCAGGGCGGCATGACGTCGAGCGGTGAACCCGAGCTCGCAGGCATGTGTACGAATGCGTATTGCGAGGGCGGAGCGCCGAGCTTCGTCGGTGGTCAATGCCAGTGCGGCGGATCGGCCAGCGTGATGCCGGGCACCACCATGATGCCCGGCACCGACGGCCAGGGATTCGGCCAGTTCCCACGCTGAGACTCGCATGGCGCTACCGGTGCGCGCAGCATGCTTGATGGAACGCCGCCGACCGGCTCGTGCTCGACGACGTGGGATCGTGTCTCGGTGATAGGGTGAAGGTGATGACCCCGCTCGAGAGGCTCCGCTCGGTCTCGGCCAGCATGCGAGATCTCGAGGCGCTGCTCGGCGGCCGCCGCGGCGCGCTCCATCGCCTGCGCCGCGTCGTCCGAAAGTTGCCCGCGATCGCGCGTGGCCTCCGGCTCACCGTCAAGACCGATCGCAGCGAGCCGCTGTCGATCGGTCGCTACCTGGAGCACAACGCGCGTGTCTGGCCGCATCGCCCTGCCCTGCTGTTCGAGGAGCGCTCGTACACGCACGCCGAGCTCGATCGCGAGGCGAACCGGTGGGCCCACCTGCTCGCCTCCCGGGGAATTCGCAAGGGCGATGCGGTCGCCGTGTTCGTCGACAACCGGCCCGAGCTGCTGTTCGCGGTCGCTGGCATCGTCAAGCTCGGCGCGATCGCCGCGATGATCAACTCCCGGCAGCAAGGTCACGCGCTCGAGCACAGCCTGCGCATCTGCAACGCGAAGTGCTTCGTGATCGGCGAGGAGCTGTGGAGCACGTTCGCCGAGCTCGGCCCAGCGATCGAGGTTCCGGAGCGCGACCACCTGCTGTGGCTGGCCGACCGCGGGGAGGCCCCGGTGCCGCCGGCCGCGACCGATGCGCGCAGCGAGCTGGCGTGCAGCTCGACCGCACCACCACCGCAGCTCGCCGACGTGCGCCTCGGCGATGCCTGCTTCTACATCTACACGTCGGGAACCACCGGGCTGCCGAAGGCATCGATCATGAGCCACTTCCGGTGGGTCAAGAGCGCCGGTGCGTTCGGGATGGCAGCGCTCGCGCTGCGCCCCGACGACGTGCTGTACGTCCCCTTGCCGCTCTATCACAGCAGCGCGCTCGCCGTGGCGTGGAGCGCGGCCGCCTCGACCGGCGCCGCGCTCGCACTTCGCCGACGCTTCAGCGTGTCCGGGTTCTGGGATGACGTGCGCCGGTTTCGCGCGACCTCGTTCGTGTACATCGGCGAGCTGTGCCGCTACCTGCTCAACCAGCCGCCGCACGCCGACGATCGCAGCCACTCCGTGCGCAAGATCGTCGGCAATGGCCTGCGCCCCGACATCTGGAGGCAGTTCAAGGCGCGGTTCGGCATCGACGAGGTCTTCGAGTTCTACGGGGCGTCCGAGGGCAACGTCGCGTTCGTCAACGTGCTGAACGCCGACTGCACCGTCGGGTTCTGCCCTGCACCGTACGCGCTCGTTCGCTACGACATCGATCGCGACGAGCCGGTACGAGCCCCCGACGGACGGCTCGTGCGCGTCGGGCGCGGAGAGGTCGGCCTGCTGATCGCGGAGCTCACGCCGCGCTACGCGTTCGACGGCTACACCGACCCGGCCGCCAACGAGCACAAGCTGCTGCGCGACGTGTTCGAGCCCGGTGATTGCTGGTTCAACTCGGGCGATCTGCTGCGCGACCTCGGCTTCCGTCACGCCCAGTTCGTCGATCGCGTCGGCGACACGTTCCGGTGGAAGGGGCGGAGTCGACGGTGTACGGCATCGAGCTTCCGGGCACCGACGGGCGATGCGGGATGGCGGCGGTCGTGCCGCGCGTGCCGGCTGCCGAGCTCGACCTCGAAGGGCTCGCGCGCCACCTGCGCGCGGAGCTCCCCCCGTATGCCGTGCCGCTGTTCCTGCGGATCGAGCACGAGCTCGAGGCGACGACCACGTTCAAGCAGCTCAAGAGCGAGCTCCGCCGTCAGGGGTTCGATCCGGCGCGGGTGCCGCGGCCGCTGCTCGTCCTGCGACCCGGGTCCGCCGCCTACGTGCCGCTCACCCCCGAGCTGTACGGCGCGATCGCACGAGGCGAGCTGGCGTTCTGACGATCACGTCGAGCGCAGCGTGCGCTCGATGAAGGCCAGCGCATCGCGCCAGCACCGGCGCGCGACCGGATCGAACACGAGCGCGTGGAACGCGTGGATCCTGCCGCGGTAGTAGCGGGCCTCGCACGGCACGCCGAGGCCGGCGAGCGCACGCTCGAGCCGGCGCGTGTCGTCGAGCAGCGGATCGCGCGTCCCGACCGCCGCGAAGAACGGCGGCAGCGTCCGGTCGAGCTGCCGCTCCCCGCGCCCGGCGGCCTCGAGGACGAGCAGCGGGTTCGCGAGCTCGATCTCGGGCCCCGGCGTGCGCGGGAAGCCGTGCAGATACGACGCGCCCGCGTCGCGGATGATGTCGTCGGCCCACCACGGCAACCGGCGGCGCACGCCGAAGCGCTCCGCGCGCGACGCTTCGAGGATCGCGCAGAACGGCAGCACCGCGCGAGGCGTCATCCCGCACGCGAACGTCTCGCGCGCCCACGGCTCGGCTCGCTCGTCCGCGAGCACCAGCGCGAGTGCGGCGGCGAGGTTGCCACCGGCGGATTCGCCCGCGATCACGACGCGCGTCGGATCGCCACCGAGCTCGGCTGCATGCGCCGCGAGGTAGCGCCACGCCCGGCACGCGTCCTCGATCGCCGCCGGGAACGGATCCTTGGGTGCGAGCCGGTAGTTGATGTTGACGACGAGGAAG
>JAGSPR010000147.1 GCA_018262455.1 Deltaproteobacteria bacterium
GGCGTGATCGCGGAGTGGGAGAAGGCGATTCCCGAGTTGATCTCCGAGATCAAGAAGCTCAAAGCGAGTCGCTGAGCGATCGCGGGGCGCCAGCGCGAGCGGGTCCACCAGTTTCGTGAAATGCTCGCGGTCGGCGTGACCTCGCGTCGATCTCCATGAGCGTTTCCATCCTCGCGATGTTCGTCGCGCTCGCGATCGCGCTGGCGTGGCAGAGTCCGTGGGCGCCCGCGCTCGGCGCGCTCGTGGGGCTCGCGGTGGCGCTCGCCGGCGGCGTCGCGAACGTCGACGACATCCGGCATGCGCTCGAGGACCTGTGGCGCCCGATGATCAGCATCGTCGGGATCATGGCCACGACCGCGTGCGCCGCCGAGGTCGGCATCTTCACCCGGCTGGCAGCCTGGATCGAGCCCAGGACGCGCGGCCCGGTCAAGCGAGCATTTCGGTTCGTGTTCGTCATCGCGGCCCTCACCGCGGCGATCCTCTCGAACGACGCGGCGATCCTGCTGCTCACGCCGGTCGTCATCGAGTTGCTGCGCGCGGTCTACCCCAGGCGCAATCCCAAGTTCGTGCTCCCGTTCGCGTTCGCCGCGTTCGTGGCGGCCGGTGTTGCACCGTTGCCAACCGGCAATCCGATGAACCTCGTCGTCGCGTATCGCGCCGGCATCGGGTTCAACACGTACGCGCTGCACATGATCCCGGTCGCGATCGCAGGCTGGGTCGTCGCCTACTTGATGCTTGCCTGGGTCTATCGCAAGGCCCTCGCGGACGAGGCACCCGCCCTCGGGCCTGCGCCGCCCTCGGTCCCGCTCAACGGCCACGCCAAGCTCGTCCTGGTGATCACGGCGGCGAGCATCGCGTCGTACCCGATCCTCGCGATCCTGGGCGTGCCGATCTGGCCGGTCGCCGCGATCGCCGCGTCCGTCTGCGTCGCCACCGCGCTGCATCGCGATGTCTCGGTGCGCCGGATCTCGGCGGGGATCAGCTGGGAGTTGGTGCCGTTTCTGTTCGGCGTGCTGGTCGTCGCCACGGCCCTCGCCCGCGCAGGGGTCACCGACCACCTCGCATCACTGTATCGCGCGACCCCTGCGCCGATCGCCACGGTCGGCGCCCTCGCCGCCGCCGGCTCGGCCCTGATCGATAACCACCCGATGGCGTTGCTGCATTCCCTCACGCTCGAGGGCTGGCCTGATCGCTATGTCTTCGCAGCGCTGGTCGGCGGCGATCTCGGCCCCCGGCTGCTGCCGATCGGATCGCTCGCCGGGCTGCTGTGGACCCACGCGTTGCGCCGGCAAGGGATCGCGGTCCCCCTGTGGACCTTCGTCAAGGTCGGCTTCGTCGTCACGGTCCCGTCGTTGATCGCGTCCCTGGCGGTGCTGTGGTTGGTGACGTGACCGAGCATGTGGCCGCAGCCTGGTTGGGGTGTCGCCCAGTGGTCGGAGCGTGCTACAAAAAGGTGCAACTCATCTCGAGGCTTGAACCCATGGCATTTGCTCAAAGTGCACGTTCGATTCCAGGCGCAGTCGCAACACTTGTACGCCCCGCAGCTGACGTGGAACCTGTCCACGATGTTCGGCAGCTCGATCGGCAGCATGCTGATCCTGGTCGCCATGCTCGTGTTCCTCATGTACGGAGCGGAGCGCCTCGCCCGCTCGAGCACGTCGCGCGGGCTGCAGTACGCCGGTCTGGCGCTCGGGATCGCGCTCCAGACCTTCATGCTCCTGCCGCTGATCTGGGTGCTGATGCTCAAGTTCAGCCACTTCACGCCGGAACAGGTGATGTTGATTCGGAGTGGCGTGATGGTCCCGGCGCTCAACGGTCCGGCAGCGGCGATCCTGATGCAGGCGGTCGTGATCACCCTCGCCATCTTCATCGGGTTGACCCTCGTCGTGTTCATCACGAAGAAGGACTTCTCGTTCATGCGTGGCGCCCTGGTCATCGCCACGTTCGCCATGATCGGGGTCGGCCTGGCATCGATCCTGTTCGGATTCAGCGTCGGGGCGCTGTTCAGCGGCTTCATCATCCTCTTGATGGCTGGGTACATCCTGTACGAGACCAGCGCGATCATGAAGGACTTCCCACCGACCGCGCACGTGGCCGCAGCGCTGGTCCTGTTCGTGACCATCGCGACCCTGTTCCGAGCTGTGCTGCGCGTCCTCATCAGCCTCCGTAGCGACTAGCTCGCGCCCGAGCTTCGACGCGCAGGGATCCAGCTTCTGGGTCCCTGTTGTCGTTTCGGGCAGGCTATACTGGCTCGACATGGTGGTGCCCGCGCCTGCTCCGATCTCGTCGACCGACATCGGCGCAGTGCGCAAACTTGAAGATGCGATCGGCACCGTCATGCGCGGCAAGCCCGAGGCGATCCGCGCCGCGGTGGTGACGCTGCTCTCGCGGGGGCACCTGCTGATCGAGGACATCCCAGGCGTCGGCAAGACCACGCTCGCCCGCGCGCTCGCCAGCTCGCTCGGCGGCACGTTCCGCCGGATCCAGTTCACGAGCGACCTGCTGCCGTCGGACATCGTCGGGGTCTCGATCTACGACCAGCACGGCAAGGTGTTCGAGCTCAAGCGCGGCCCGATCTTCGCGAACGTCGTGCTCGCCGACGAGATCAACCGCACCACGCCGCGTACGCAGTCAGCCCTGCTCGAAGCGATGAGCGAGGGCCAGGTCTCGATCGACGACACGACGCACACGCTCGAGTCCCCGTTCATGGTGCTCGCGACCCAGAACCCCGCAGAGCACTACGGCACGTATCCCTTGCCCGAGTCGCAGATGGACCGCTTCCTGCTGCGGATCTCTCTCGGCTATCCGGCGCAGGCGATCGAGCGCGACCTGCTGCGCGAGCGCGCGGGTGGCGATCCGGTGCAAAAGCTCGCCCCGGTCGTCGATCTCGCGGCCGTGAAGATCCTGCAGGACGCGGTCGAGACCATCCGGATGGATGACGCGCTGCTCGACTACACGATGACGATCGTCGGCGAGACGCGCCGCCACCCCGGCATCTCGGTCGGGGTGTCGACCCGTGGTGCGCTCGCCTGGTATCGCGCCGCACAGGCCGCCGCCCTGGCCGCTGGCCGTGACTTCGTCGTGCCCGACGACCTCAAGGCGCTGGCGGTGCCCTGCCTGTCGCACCGGCTCGCGCTCACCCAGGCCCACGACTCGCTGAGCCGCGCACGCACCGAGGCCGAGCGCATCGTCGGCGAGATCATCGGTCGGGTCGCGATCCCGACGTAGCGGCCGCCACGGAGGGACAATGAGCATCTGGTCGCGACTCCGTCGACGCCTGCGGCCACCCCGTCGCCTGCGCTTCACGCGCGAGGGGCGGATCATCGTGCTGCTCGCGGTCGGGGTCGGGTTTGCGGCGATCAACACCGGCAACAACCTGCTCTATCTGCTCCTCGGATGGCTGCTGTCGTTCATCGTCGCCTCGGGGATCCTGTCGGAGCTGACGCTGAAGCGACTCACCGTCGAGCGGCGACCGCCGGCGCGGGTCTACGCCAACGAGCCGTTCCTGATGGAGGTCGTCATCGAGAACGGCAAGCAGAACCGGGCCTCGTTCTCGATCGAGGTCGAGGATCTGATCGCCGGGCGGCCTCTCGACAAGCGGTGTTACTTCCTCAAGATCCCGTCCTCGAAGTCGCAGCGCACGAGCTACCGCCACACGTTCGTCCGCCGGGGCCTCTACGAGCTGTCGGGGTACCGGCTCGCGACCAAGTTCCCGTTCGCGCTGTTCCGCAAGTCGCGCGATATCACCGCCCCGCTCGAGGTGCTGGTGTATCCGGCGCGGATCGTGGTGCCACGTCCGATCCCGCGCTCGACGAGCACCGGCGACGCCACCGCGAATCGGCTCGGCCGCCGCGGCGAATTCTTCGGTCTGCGCGAGCGCCGGATCGGCGACGATCGACGCGACATCCACTGGCGCTCGAGCGCGCGGAGCGGCCGGTTGCTGGTCCGCGAGTACGAGGACGAGCTCGCACGGCGGGTGGTGATCGGCGTCGATAACGCGCTGCCCGAGGCGGTCCGCGAGGCCGTCCAGGACGGGGGACTGACGCCCGCGTTCGAGGCGCAGGTCTCATCGATCGAGCGTGCGATCAGCGTCGCGGCGAGCCTGGCGTCGTCGTACCTCGAGGTCGGCTGGTCGGTCGAGCTGTGCGCCCGGGGTTGCCACATCCCGTCGGGACTGGGCCGCCAGCACGAGGCCAAGATCGGCCGCGCGCTCGCGCTCTTGCCTTATGTCTCGGAGGACGTCGTGTTCGCCGCGATCCCCGCGCGCGTCGAGTCGGTGCTCGTCATTCCGAAACAGGTGGCCGCGACCGGCCGGCCGTCGGCCACGACGGTGATGGACGTATGAGGTTTGCCGTCGCGCACAAGGCAACGACCTACATGATGGTCGGCTGTGCCTACCTCGCGCTCGTAGCGGGCGGCACGCTCCCGTCGGTGCTGTCGCTCGGCTCCCTGATCGGCCTGATCGTCTCGTGGTGGTGGGAGCCGCCGCGGATCCGGTTCGAGAAATGGTCATGGGTGTGGACGATCCTGTCGATCCTCGCGCTGATCTACAGCCTGCTGACGGCGCTGGTGACATTCGACTTCCTGCTCGTCGGAGCAGAGTTCCTCGTCTGGTTGACGGTGGTGAAGGCGTTCAACCGGAAGGCCGCGCGGGACTGGCAGCAGATGTACCTGCTCGCGTTCCTGATGCTGGTCGCCGGTTCGGTGCTGAACCCGGACCTGACGTACGGCCTGTGCTTCTTCGGGTTCGTGATCGCCTCGACCTGGGCGCTGACGCTGTTCCACCTCCGCCGCGAGATGGAGGACAACCTGCTCGTCAAGCACGCCGCCGACCGGGCGTCGGAGCGGGTCGAGGTGCGTCGGATCCTCGATTCGCGGCGGATCGTCGGCGGGCGGTTCTTCGTCGGGACGGGCTTCCTGTCGTTCGGGGTGTTCGTCGGCGCGGCGGTGGTGTTCCTCTCACTCCCGCGCGTTGGCATCGGGTTCTTCCTCAAGAGTCGCGGTGGGCTGACCCTGTCCGGGTTCTCCGACGGCGTGAACCTCGGCGGCCACGGCGTGATCAAGACCGACTCGACGGTGGTGATGCGCGTCGAGGTCAACGCCCAGTTCGGCGCGCGCGAGGCGCCGCAGATCCACTGGCGGGGTGTCGCGTTCGACAAGTACCACGCGCGCCAGTGGTCTCGGAGCACCGACGCACCGCGCACCAATCAGACGCTCGAGCAGAGCCAGACCACGGATCGTCGTGTCCTGCTGTGGGCCGGCCGTGCGCTGCCGATCCCCGAGATCGAGCGGCTGAAGACCTCGACCGTGAAACAGGAGATCTGGCTCGAACCGCTCGACTCGGACGTGCTGTTCGGAGCGAGCAACCCGCGGATCGTCGAGTACACGCATACGCTGCGCCGTCACAACCCGATCGAGCGCAACGACGAGATGCGGCTCGAGCACGGCACCACGGTGCACTACACCGTGTTCTCGGAGATCAACCCACCCTCGGCCGACGTGCTGCGCGCGTCCGAAGGCCCGCTCCCCACCGGCTTCGAGGTCTACCTCCAGCTGCCCGAGGAGATCACGCCGCGAACCCGCAAGCTCGCACAAACGATCACCGCGCATGCGCTGACTCGCTACGACAAGGCGATGGCGATCAAGACGTGGCTCGGCAAGAACCTCACGTACACGCTCGAGCTCGAGGAGCCGATGGGCGAGGCGGTCGATTTCTTCCTGTTCGAGCGCAAGAAGGGGCACTGCGAATATTTCGCGTCGGCGTTCGCGGTACTCGCCCGGGCCGCCGGGATCCCGGTTCGTACGGTCAACGGATTCCTCGGCGGAGAGTGGAACGAGTATCAGAACTATGTCGCGGTGCGAGCCGGCGATGCGCACTCGTGGAACGAGGTGTATTTTGCTCAGCCCGGCCCCCAGGGCGGCGCCGACGCCGGAACGTGGGTGACCTTCGACGCGACGCCCCCGGCCGACATCGACCTGCTCGGGCGGGGCGGCACGGGCTGGCGAGCCCGGATGTCGCGCTTCATGGACACGCTGCGGTTCCAGTGGTCGAAGTGGGTGATCGAGTACGACCTGATCTCGCAGCTCTCGCTGGTCAAGTCGCTCGGCGACGCGCTCCAGACCGCGGGGCATGCCGTCAAGGTTGCGGCGATCTGGGTCAAGGACGTCGCGGTCGAGTACTGGCAGGTTTCGATCGCCCTCGCAGGAACGTTGATGGTCTGCCTTGGACTGCGTCGCCGACGGCGTCGAACGCGGGCCCCGGTCGCGAGCCGCGCCGAGCGGCGGAAACGGTCGAGCGTGGCCCAGGTCTATGACGCGGTGGCCAAGCAGCTCGCGAAGGCAGGGAACCCGCGAGGCCCCTCGGTCACCCCGCGCGAGCATGCCGAGCGGATGACCACGCGCGGCGATCCGGCGGCGCGCGAGGTCAGCGAGCTGGTCGAGCTCTATTACGCCACCGAGTGGGGCCATCGCGCCGGCACCGGACCGGATGTGGCGACCGAGGACCGCGCCGCAGCCCTGGCCCGAACCATCCGCAGCACGTTGATCGCCGCCCGCAGCCAGCCGAAGCCCCCACGATCGTCGTGAGGTACGTAGACCGGCTGACATGGGCCGCTCGGCCCGCGTGCCACTTTGGCAGGATGCGGGATCGATCGCGGTCGGATCGCCGCATGGTTGATGCGCCCATGTCCGCGTGATATCGACGGTTGTCGTCGGACGTCCCGCCGGCCTTCCCCTTGCAAAGCAAAGCGCCGATGACTTTCTCGCGTACGGTCCTCGTTGCGGCGATCGTGCCCGTGTTCCTCGCCCTGGGGGCAAGCCTCGCGGGTGCAGACACGGGGATGCTCGACAACGGCGCGGTCCTCCAGTGGCCGCGGCTGTTCATCCGGGAGGGCGACGCGCTCAAGGAGCCGTCCGATTCCGAGACGCTCCGCACCCGGATGAACCTCGCCTCCTGCCTGTGCAGCCAGTCGAACGCGGCCGTCGACACCGACCTGTACTACGAGCTCCAGCTCACCACGACCACCGGCACCAACCGGGCGGGCCAGATCTGGGTCGGCGCCAACTGCGAGGACGACATCCAGCGCGCGATGCAATGCCGCCAGGTCGGCTCGATCGACGACATCGACACGTTCGCGATCCGCGCCGACAACATCGCCGTCCGGCTTTACGACCTCATCAACGCCTCGCCGGCCCAGGCCACCGCTGCGTGCCGCCAGGCCGACGGGGGCGAAGCGTTCGTGTGGGTGATCGTCGATACCAACGGCGACAGCACCCCGGACTTCTTCTCGCCGCGACCGCTCGATCTCGACAAGTTCACCGACGCGAACGGCTTCGACACCCAGCCTCCACCTCCGCCGGAGAATGCGACCGCCGCCGGCGGCGAGAACGCCATCGAGATCACGTGGAAGACTCCCGAGAGCCGCGCCACCGACATCTACGGGTTTCAAGCGCTCTGCATGGATGCCGCCGGCGCGCCGGTCGGCACGGGCGGAACTCCGCTCTACTCGACGACCGAGACCGTGTGCGGCGTTCCCCAGACCTTCGACCTGCCCGCGTCCGTGATCGTCGGCGATGAGGGCACCGCGGTGGCCGCGCCGCCGGCCCCGTTCGCGGCGCTCGATCCCGCCTACATCTGCGGGACCGTCGACAACGGCACCGCGCAGAGCATGACGATCAACGGCCTCTCGAACGATACCGAGTACACCGTCGCGCTCGTCGCCGTGGACTTCTACGGCAACGCCGTTGGCACCTACTTCTCGCGGACGGTGGTGCCCAGGCCGGTCACCGATTTCTGGGAGGACGTCCACGACCGCGGCGGCAAGATCGAGGGTGGGTTGTGCTCGACGAGCTCGCCGGCATCGCTTCCAGGCATGCTGCTGATCCTCGCGCTGCCGTGGCTGTGGCGCCGCCGCCACCGGATCGTGCGCGGTCGCCTCACTCGCACCGCCACGCTCGTCGGTGGGCTCGCGATCCTCCTGGTCCCCGGCCGCGCCCGCGCCGATGACGCGTACCCGTACTGGGACGAAGGCGACGACAGCAGTGGCGGGCTCGACGACGGCGAGGACCTGGTGAAGTGGCACGCCGGCGTCAAGCTCGGCCCCTACACCCCCGACATCGACAACCAGCTCGGCATCAACCCGATGTCGAAGCAGGGCCCGTACCAGGCGATGTTCGGCAACTACTTCCTCGACGGCAAGGCGCACGACGCGCACGTCTACCAGGTCCTGCCGACGCTCGACGTCGACCGCATCATCTGGCGCGGCTCGGGCCAGCTCGGCATCGGCGGCACGCTCGGGTACCTGCAGAAGACCGCGTACGCGTACCTCGCGAACACGAGCCCCGATGATCCGCGCCGCGAGCGTTCCGCCACCAGCAAGAACACGTTCCGGCTGATCCCGTTCGCCGCCACCGTCACCTACCGGGCGACCCAGCTCGACGATCTCTACGGCATCCCGGTCGTCCCCTACGTCCGCGGTGGCCTGTCGTACTACCTGTGGTGGCTCAAGGGTCCGAGCGGAAGCCTCGCGAAGGTCTGCACGGACGGCGGCATGGAAACCTCCAGCTGCAAAGGCGACAAGGCCTACGGCGGCACCCTCGGCTTCCAGGGCAGCATCGGGCTCTCGCTCCGCCTCGAGCGCATCGATGCCGATGCCGCGCGCTCGATGCGCCAGAGTGGGCTCAACCACGCCGGGTTCTACGGCGAGCTGACCTACGCCAAGGTCGATGGTTTCGGCTCCGACACGAAGCTGTCGGTCGGCGACGCGACGTGGTTCGCGGGCGTCGACTTCGAGTTCTGAGGCTACGCCGGGACGATCGTCCCGCTGCCCGGCTCGCTGCCCGGCTCGCTCAGGAGGACGGTTCTTCGCGAGGGTCGGGCGCGGCGCCCGGCTCGTCGTTCGTGGCCGGGAAGGCCTTCATCTTGTCGCGCGCGAGCTTCCAGCCCTGCTGGACGATCCACGACAGCGACCGGTCGAGCCGACCTGCTTCCTTCTGGATCTCCTTGAGCATCTCCTCGGGAAAATACAGCGACTGCTTCCTCTTGTCGGCGTTAGCCATCTCGCGACCTCCATGTTCGACGCGAGCTAGCGTCGTGGCCGCATCCTAGCGCGTGCCCGCAGCTCGGAATACCCACAGGCGGCGCGAACGTGGCAGGTTCGACAACGTGCTCGGCGATTCCCGGATCGTGTTACGACCGCACCGTGAAGCTCGCTTACGCATGCCTGACCCTCCTCGCCTGCGGTGGCACCGGCGAGCCTGACTCACCCACCTCGCCCGTGGGGGAGATCCCCGAGTTCGAGCAACGCACCGGCGACGCCGCGAACGGCTGGCGGGCGTTGATCGAGGAGGGCTACGTGGGATGCGGCGTGCCGCTGACCGCCTATCGCCGCGTGTCGTCCGATCCGGCGCCGCCGGAGCTCCGGCTGGCCGACCGCACGGGGGTGAACGCCGACCTGCCCTACAACCTCACGGCATTCCGCACGCCCAGCGGCGTCGACGTGGTCACGCCGAACTGCCTCCAGTGTCACGCCCAGATGCTCGATGGCAAGCTCGTCATCGGGCTCGGCAGCCACTCCGCCGACTACACCCAGGACCTCGGAAACCTCGCAGAGCTCGCGGGCTCGCTCGTGGAGACCGACGCGGAGCGGGCCGAGTGGTCGCGCTGGAGAGATCGCATCGTGGCGATCTCGCCATACACCGTCACCCGCACGATCGGCGTCAACCCGGCCGACAACCTCGCCGCGGTGCTGTTCGCGCATCGCGATCCCGAGACGCTGGCGTGGAGCGACACCCCCCTCATGCCACTCCCCCCGGAGATCGTCGTGCCGGCCGACGTGCCGCCGTGGTGGCACATGCAGAAGAAGCACGCGATGTTCTACGTGGGCGCCGGCCGAGGGGACCACGCTCGCATCATGATGGCCGCGTCGACGTTGTGCGTCGATACCGTCGAGGAAGCCGCGGCGATCGACGCCTACTTCCCCGACGTTCGCTCGTTCCTGCTCGGCCTTCAGCCCCCGGTGTGGCCGCACTCGATCGACAGCAGCCGCGCCGCCACCGGCCGCACGATCTTCGACCAGCGGTGTGCGAGCTGCCACGGCACGTATGGCGACGTCGACACGTATCCGAACCTCATCATCGCGGTCGACGAGATCGGCACCGACACCACGATGGCGAGCGGCGCAGGCCAGTTCGGAGGCCCCTACATCAACTGGTTCAACCGTTCGTTCTTCGGCGAGCTGTCCCAGCTGGCTCCCGCGCCCGGCTACATCGCGCCGCCGCTCGATGGGATCTGGGCGACCGCTCCCTACCTCCACAACGGCTCGGTTCCGACGCTCCGCGCGCTGCTCGATTCGTCGTCGCGACCGCGCTATTTCGTCCGCTCGTTCACCGACTACGATCGCGACGCGGTCGGCTGGGCCTATCGCACGCTCGACGTCGGGCAGGATGCACCGCCGTCGGGGACGGACCAGGTCGAGATCTACGACACCACGTTGGTGGGCTATGGCAACGCCGGCCACACCTACGGCGACGAGCTGACGCCGGACGAGCGCGAGGCCGTGCTCGAGTACCTGAAGACGCTGTGACGAGCCCGACTTCGGCTGGGCTGATCCCGGCGTAAGCGTAAGCGTAAGCGTAAGCCCCAGAGTCGCTTACGCTTACGCTTACGCTTACGCTTACGCTTACGGGCAACTCAGCCGATCCGAACCCTGCTAGACCTTCGGGCCGCCGGCGCGCACTTCAGCCGAGGCCTGCGCCTCGTACTTCTTGAAGTTGTCCTTGAACAGCTGGGCGACCTTCTTCGCCTTGTCGTCGTACGCGGCCTTGTCGGCCCACGTGTTGCGCGGCACGAGCAGCTCGCTCGGGACGTCGGGACACGAGGTCGGCACGGCCAGGCCGAAGATCGGATCCTCCAGGGTGGGCACGTTCGCGAGGGCTCCGGAGTGGATCGCATCGACGATCGCGCGCGTGTACTTGAGCTTGATCCGCGAGCCCGTCCCGTACGCGCCGCCCGACCAGCCGGTGTTGATGAGCCAGGTCGTCGCGCCGTGCTTGCGCAGCTTCTCGGCGAGCAACTCGGCGTACTTCGTCGGATGCCAGACCAGGAACGGACCGCCGAAGCACGCCGAGAACGTCGGCTCGGGATCCTTCACGCCCTGCTCGGTGCCGGCGACCTTCGCCGTGTAGCCCGAGATGTAGTGGTACATCGCCTGCGACGGCGTCAGCTTCGAGACCGGCGGCAGCACGCCGAACGCATCGGCGGTGAGGAAGATGACGTTCTTCGGGTGACCGGCCATCGCGGGAAGCTTCGCGTTGGAGATCGAGTCGAGGATGTAGCTGCCGCGCGTATTCTCGGTGATCGACACGTTGTCGTAGTCCACGAGGTGCGACGTCGACTCGTACACCACGTTCTCGAGCACCGCGCCGAATGAGAGCGAGTTCCAGATGTCGGGCTCCTGCTCCTTCGAGAGCTTGATCACCTTGGCGTAGCAGCCGCCCTCGATGTTGAACGTGCCCTGATCGCTCCAGCAGTGCTCGTCATCGCCGATGAGCATGCGCTTCGGATCGGCCGACAGCGTGGTCTTGCCGGTCCCCGACAGGCCAAACAGGATCGACGTATCGGAGCCGTCGCGTGCCTGGGTCGCCGAGCAGTGCATCGAGAGCACGTTCTGCTTCGGCATCAGGTAGTTCATGATCGTGAACACGCCCTTCTTCATCTCGCCGGCGTACTCGGTGCCGAGGATGATGAACTCGCGACGAGCGAACGACAGATCGACCGAGGTCGCCGACGTCATGCCGGCGGTGTGCTTGTTCGCCGGAAACCCACCTGCGTTGTAGATGACGTAGTCCGGCTCGCCGAACGAGGCGAGCTCCGCCGCGGTCGGACGGATCAGCATGTTGTGCATGAACAGCGCGTGGTAGGCGCGCGCACAGACCACGCGGATCTTGAGCCGGTACTTCGGGTCCCAACCGGCGTAGCCATCGACCGCGTACAGCCGGTCGCGCGTGTTGAGGTAATCGATCGCGCGCTCGCGGTTGATGACGAAGCTCTGGCCATCGAGCTTGATGTTGACGTTGCCCCACCACACGTCCTCGCGAACCTCGGGCTCGTCGACGATGCGCTTGTCAGTCGGGCTACGACCGGTCTTCTTGCCCGAATACGCGATCAGCGCTCCGGTGGACGAGATCGTCGAGCCTTTTTCGAACCTCAGCGCGGCCTCGTAGAGGAAGGCCGGCGACGCGTTGCGATGGATCTCGGCGACCGAAATGCCTTGCTTCTCAAGGCTGAACGATGAGTGACCGGACATGACTTGGGCTCCGCGCGTTGAAGATGGGTGGGCGTTATACCACCGACCACGCGGTCCCGAGGATCGGATCGATGGACTTGACGAGCTCAGGGATTCGCGGTGCCGGCAGACGGGGCCGCGCAGACCGCCCAGTCGGACAGCGCGACGTCGGTGTCCTGGCCATCCGGCTTGCGGCAGACCGAGCCGGCGAACGGCGTCAGGTCGGCGGCGGGCGTGGGCAGGGCCTCGACGAGCGAGACCGGCGCCGCGAAGCCGGGTAGATCGACGGCCGTGATCGAGCCCTCGTACGATAGCGCATCGATCACGACGTGGGTCGTGTTGTCGATCAGCACGACGCCATCGGGTGCGCCGTTCTGGACCCGATCGGTGAGCCAGCCCGGATCGAGCTTCTTCGCGGTCCCGGGCACCGTCACGTTCGCCCCGGAGATGACGAGGTACTGGTGGCTGGCGAGCGATCCGAGCGACGTCAGGTCGATCGTGTCGTACACCAGTGCCCCGCTGCCGTTGACGAGCAGGACCTGCTTGCCGGACAGGCTGATCGCCGCGGCGGACGGGTTGTAGATCTCGATGAACTCGGCGCTATCGGACCCAGCCTGGTCGTAGTCGACCTCGTTGATCACCAGGTGGTTCGCGCCGGTCGACACGGTCACGGTCGCGCTGCTGGTGCTGGTGACGAGCGTCGCGGTCACCGTCGCGGAGCCCGAGGTCGACTGGTTGGTGTACGTGAAGGTCGCGGTGGTCTGGTTGGCCGCCACGCTGACCGTCGCCGGCAGCGAGCCGGCGTTCGCCGGATTCACCGAGAGGCCGACCTGGGTCGCGGTCAGCGCCGGCACGTCGAGCGTCACCGTGAACACCACGGTGCCGCCGACTGCCACCGCGGTGTCGTTGGGCGACAGCGTCACCGTCGCCGGCGCCTCGGTGGCACCGAGCACGTGGACGTGCGAGGTCAGGCTCTGGGCGCCGAGCTGCGCGGTCACGGTGACGTCAGCATTCGCGGCGTTCGCGGTGACCGGCACCGTCGCGCTCGTTGCGCCGTCGGGGATCGTGACGTTGGAGACGGTCAGGTTCGCGCTCCCGGAGGTGACCGTCACCAGCGTGTTGCCCTGTGCGGGCCCGGTCAGCTTGACGGTCAGCGCGGAGGGGAACGTGGGGGCGTTCACCGTGGTCCCGACCCGCGCGAAGCTCAGCGCAGGGGTGACGGACGCCAGCCCGGGGGCGCCGGCCGTCAGATCGCCGGCATCGCGTGGCTCGAGCTTGGAGGCCGACTGGCGCAGCGCCAGGATGCCCCTCACGGCCGTGAAGCTCTGCCCGATCGCGAACGCGGGGTTCGGCACGAACAGCAGGTCATCGGCGATCAGGTCGTCGGCGCCGGCGGTCAGCGTGTACTCGCCGAACATCGGATTGACGGCGCTCACCGCCGAGGCACCGAGCGAGATGATCACACCTTCGAGCGCGAGCGCGCGCGTCCCGCCGGTCTTGACCTCGGCGTAGGTCGTCGCGATCGGCGCTGGCGGTGCCTCGGGGCCTACCGCGTCGACGGTGACCGCGGTGACGGCGTCGAGCTCGATCTCGCCCTGGAAGCTGGTGACGTGGGCGTCGATCGTGACGCGCGCCCCGAGCGTGGCGTTCGCGAGCCCCGGGTTGGTCGTCCCGGTGAACACGAACAGCCCGGAGTTGTCCGCGCCCATGTAGTCGGGGTCGGTCTCCTTGACCTGGACGAAGAAGCCGTTGGTGCCCTTGCCCGTCACGAGGACGTTCGTCAGCTGCACGGTGGTGCCGACCGCGGTCATGCCGGTCTTGATCTTGTAGATCGAGGACGCGCAGCCCGCCGCGCCCGGGTTCGAGGCTGCCGGACACGCGTCGCACACATCGCCCTTACCATCGGTGTCGCCATCGGCCTGATCGGTGTTGGCGACGTCGGGGCAGTTGTCGGTCGAGTTCGGCACGCCGTCGTGATCGCGATCGTTCGGATCGGCGACCGTGCACATGCTGGTGTTGGCATCGAGCGGGCATTGATCGCAGGCATCGCCGACGCCGTCATCATCGACATCACCCTCGACGCCGTTGTCGACCGGGCGGATCGGATCGAACACGGTCGGGCACTTGTCGCTGGCGTCGGGGATGCCGTCGCCGTCCATGTCGCCCGCGGCAGCGATGCCGGTGTAGACGCCGGAGCCATTGACCGACGCCGGCCGACTCGGCACGCACGACGGCTCGTTCTGCGGCAGGCCACAGGCGAACGCGGGATACATGTTCGCGCCGGCCGCCGTGACCAGGTCCGAGTACGACTTGCCGATCTCGCTCGTCAGGCAAACGCGCTTGCCGGTGCCGCACACATCGACGGCATCGCAGCTCTCCGCGAGCGCGGCCACCGCGGCGTCGTCACCGTAGAGCACCTTGCCGCCGCGCATGACCAGGGTGACGTCCTGCGGCTCGGCATCGATCACCGCGCGGAACGTCTTGCCGTGGGCGTTGAAGATCGAGATGTCGGCGACGTGACCGACCGCGAGCAAGCCGATCACGTCGTCGGTCGAGGTGATCGCGGCTGGGGTCGACGTCACCATCTGCCAGAGCTGGGCGTCGGAGAAGAAGTGGTAGTAGGTCTGG
>JAGSPR010000148.1 GCA_018262455.1 Deltaproteobacteria bacterium
GACCGGTCCAACACGATCGGCGCCGCCGCGTAGAGCTCGCCGAGCAGCCGGGTCACCAGCGCCGCCATCACCGCCTCCTTCGAATCGAACCGCGCGTAGAATGCGGTCGTCGACACCCGAGCAGCAGCCATCAACTGCCGGAGCGACACCACGGCGTAGCCGTGCTTGGCGAACACCTTCTCCGCAGCTTCGAGGATCTTGTCGACCGACGGTTTGGTGGCACGACGAACCGGCACGATCGAATCGGTACCCGATCCCATTTCACAAAGCAAACGTATGCCTGTCGCCGGGCGACGGCCGCGGCCCCGGTTCGGTCCTTGCGAGCGCCTGACGATCTCGTTGCGTGGCTCGTGTTCAGTCGCCGGTGCCGGCCGCCGCGAACCGGTGCTTGGAGGCCTGCCATGTCAGGGCATCGCGATGATCGTGCCACCAGCTCGCGGCGGTCGCGTCGTCGTGGCACGTCGGGTCGAACGCGACGTGGGCACGGAGCACGTCGCTGGCGTCGCGCCGCGCTGCGTGAGGTGCGCCGTCGTCGGACATCACCTTGACCAGGGCGTCGGCGGCGCTGCGGAGGTCGGCATCGTGGCCGGAACTCGCGAGCTCGAACGCGGCGAGGCCCATCGCGACCACGAGGTCGGGCTCCGGCTCCCTGGCAGCGGCGTCGGCGAGCACGTGGGCGGCGGCGGGGTCGCCGATCGTGCGCAACGCGCGAACCATGCTCTCCCGCACCGCGGCCTCGGGTTCGGCGCCGAGCCGCTTGCCGATCGGCGCGACGGCCTCGCGCGCGCGGGTCTCGCCGAGCAGCACGGCGGCGGCCTCGCGGGCGACCCGATCGGGCTGCTCGAGCATCGGCACGACGAGCGGGACCCACCGCGCCTGCACGTCGGGGAACCGGCGGAAGCTCTCCATCGCCTGGCGCTGCTTCGTCGGATCGCCCGAGCGCGCGAACTCGACCGCGGTCTCGAGCTCGTCGGTTGGCGAGGACTTGCGGAACATCAGCGTGCCGCCGAGGAACGCCGCGAACAGCACGGCGAACCCGACGACGCGCAGGATCATCCGCGGCGCGAACTTGTGCGTCCGCAAGAAGATCCCCACGCCGAGCAGGACCAGCGCGCCCGCGAACAGGCAGACGATCGTGGGCCCTGGATCGAGCTGGGATGCCCGCGCGGTCTCGAGCCCGACGAGGCTGACCACGCCGGCGAACGCCCATCCGAACAGCAACCGGGCGCGCACCGAGCTGAACAGGAACGCGGCGGCGACCGCCGGGATCACCAGGTACGCGAACACCGGCAGCACGCCGAGCACCGACACGCACTGGGTGATCAGCATGCCGAACAGCATGTAGAACAGAAAGTCCCAGCCTCGGATGAACATCCCGGCGGCCTCGGCCGCGGCCGGATCGCTGCTGATGCGCATGAACTTGCGGTGCAGCACGACGAACACCGTCGCGATCACGGCGCAGGTGATCGCGAGCTTGGTGACGATCTCCGGAGTTACCAGCGCGACGCGCCCGGCGATCAGCTCCTTGAGCGCCTCGGTCCCGAGGGCGAATCGATCCGCGAGCACGAGGCCACCCGCGCTCGCGGCGACATAGATGATGCCGATCAGTGCCTCGTGCGGCACGCGCTCGTTGCGCGTCCGCGTGATCGAGAACACGAGCGCGCCCAGCGCGGTGAACGAGAGCGAGTACAGCGTCACCGGCAGCGTGTCGGTCTCGTGGTCGTAGCCCATGAGGATCGCCCACATCACCCCGAGCGCAGCGATCTGCGCGAGCGCGAGATCGACGAAGATGACCTTGCGCTCGACGACGTGCATGCCGAGGTACACCAGGACGCCCGAGACGGCGAGGCACGACAGCAGCGGCAAGCCGTTGATGTCGATCAGCTGTTGGAGATAGTCACCCACGGGGTCACTTCGCCGCGACGATAATCCGCTCGAGCAGCGTGCCGATCAGCGCGAAGTAGTTGTCGGTGTTCGGGGCGCCCCCGATGTCGATCGGGCTCGACACGATCTTCGCGGTGGTCTTGCCCGCGATGTACTCGCCGTCCTTGGCCGGATAGATCGTGTCGATGAACAGCACCTTGATGCCGTCGGCCTGGACCTTCTTGATCAGCGTCGCGAGGTAGTCCTGCGACGGCGGGATGCCGGGCTTCTCCTCGACCTCGCCTCGGATCTCGAGGCCAAACCGGTCGCAGAAGTAGATCCACGTCTTGTGGTAGGTGATGACCTTGAGGCCGCGGAGGGGCTCGGCCTGCTTGAGCCAGCCGCCGAGCTTGTCGTACGTGCCCTTCGTCTTCAGGTAGTCGATCAGCTCGTTGCGTCGCGACAGCCGCTCGAGCTTGCTCGCGCCGTATTCCTCGACGAGCGCGTGGCCGTAGAGCGCGTCGTCGATCTTCGCGCCGAACGCCTTCGAGTTGGCGGCGTAGACGTCCTTGCCATCGGGATCGACGCGGGTCAGGCCGGCGGCGATGTTGCTGGCGATCTGCTTGACGTTCACCGGATCGAGCCAGACGTGCGGGTTGCCGTACGGATGGATGTCGCCCCACGCCTTCGAGAGCGTCGTCGGCAGCTCCTTGGTCGAGATGCCTTCGGAGGCGATGACGCGGCCCTTCTGGCCGGTCTGGATGTCGGGGTTACCCGACGCGTCGGTGATCGCCGAGGCCCAGATATCCAGACCGAGCCCGATCTCGACGAACAGGCTCGCGTTCTTCGCCGCGACCTTGAACGTCGGCTTGGCGACGAGCGTGTGCGGATCCTGGTTCGGCTTCGCGAGCGCGGTGACCGTCACGCGATCCCCGCCGATGTCGCGAGCGACCCCGGCGAGCACGTTGAGCGTGGTGACGACCGAGATCTTCTTCGCGGGAGGCGGAGGCGCGGCGGTCGCGGTGGCGGCCAGCGCGAGGACGAGTGTCGCAATGATGGTGCGCATGGGATCTCCGATCAACGATTGACCCAGTAGGGTTCGGTGGGGTGGGAGCCGAAGACGACGTTGACCTCGGCGAGGAACGAGTTGACGTGGTCCTCCGCGGGGAGGTCGCTCCAGCGGTGCTCGTAGCCGGCGCGGAAGCGGAGGAACTCGGACGTGTAGTAGGTGAGGTAGCCGGCCGCGACCTTGGTGGTCAGGTGCTTGTCGACGATGTCCTGGACGTAGTCGTAACGCCCGCCGAGGTACGTGTGCCACGATAGCTGGACCTGCGCGAACGCGTACCAGGCGAGCGGGGTCGCGCGCTGTTTGCTGTCCAGGATGCCGTCGCCGTTGGTGTCGAGCGCGAACCGACGGTCGACGTAGAACACCTCGCCGCCGAGCACGACGCTGTGGAACTCGCCGGCCGCGAGCGGCTTCCACTTGTAGAGCGCATCGGCACTGACGAGCCCCGCGCGGTTCGCTCCGCCCTCGTAGTAGCCCGACAGCCCGAGGTTGAAGTCGTGGGTGTCGTGGAGGGTGAAGAACAGGTTGTAGTGGCCGAGGAAGCCGGGATGATCGTGGCCGTCCCCCGCGATCTTGATGCCGCCACCATCGACGACGTCCGCGTTGACCTCCATCACCGCACCCTCGACGACCGTCGGGAGGATCACCTCGGCATCGACGCCGACCGGGTTGAACCCCGATTCGAAGAACTCGCCGTTCTCGGTGCCGAGGAGGCGCGCGATCGGCAGGGGCCGCGTCGTCCACGGCATGTCGTGCATGTGCATCCGGTTGACGTTGCCGATCGGGGCGCGGAACCGGCCGAGCTTGAGCTTGAGCCCGAGCGGCGCGGACTCGAGGATCGGCAGCCGCTTGAGGATGACGTAGCCCTCCTCGAGGTCGACCCCGAACCCTTCGCCGGCCTCGTCCTCGAGCGCGAGGATCGCGACGGCATCAGCGTAGGGATCGACCGCGGCGCGAAAGTCGAGCTCGGCGGTGCGCAGGAACGGCCGGTTGTTGATCTTGATGCCGTTCGGCGTGACCACCTTGCGGTCGTCGACCCGCACCGCGCCGTTGAGGAACGCGGTGATCTGCGGATTGAGCGCGCTGAGCGACGTCGGCGGCTTGCTGGCGGCTTGCTGGGCCTTGAGATCGGCGACCTCGGACTTGAGGTCCGTGTTCTCGTCCTTGACGTCCTCGAGATCGACCTCGAGCGCCTTGAGTCGAGACTCGACGGTGGGAGCCTCGGCAGGCTTGTCGGGAGGCGGCGCAGGATCGGGCCTGGCCGCCGGACCGGGCTGTGGGGGAGGAGAGGGCTGAGCTGCCGCCGGCATGGCGATGCCGAGGCAAGGAATCCAGAGTGAGACCAGGTGAGCACGCATGAGCGCCCCTTCGAATAGACCTGCGGTGGCGCACGCGAAGTGCGCCTCGATGGACCAGTGACTCGCGACGCGAGCTACACCGGTGGCGAGGTCTTGGGAGCGGTCCGGTAGAGATTCTTGGCGGGCGGCTGGATGACGAGGGGCCCGGCGACCACGAGGTCACCGATCGCTGCAACCTGCGGCACGATCACGGGCGAACGCGGCACGATCCTCGACTCGCGTACGGCCGATGCGAGCAAGCAGTGATCGTCCTGATCGGACGAGGTCGACGCCTTCTCGGTCGCGGTGGTGTCGCGTGTCGGAGCCGCCGCGATCCCGGCCGGCACATCGATCAACTCGCCGTGCTCCGCACAGCGAACGTGCGTGGTCGTCGCCTCGTGGAGGACGCCGAGCAAGCTCGCGAACACGAACGCGAGCGCGGTCAGCGCTGCGTGCAGGCGACGCGTTCTGTGGTCATGCAACAGCAAGGCGCGCCTTCGAAATACCACACTCGGACGGCAAGGCGGGGGGCGAATTCAGCCCAACGCGAGCAGGCGACCTATCCCTGCACCTTGGTGGGGACGTAGTGCTGCGCGCGGGTATCCCAGGCGTACACATCAGCGCCGTCCTGGGTGTCGAGGTTGGCGATCGCGCGCTTGATCGGGCGAAAGCCGTCGGTGAGCGGGATCTCGGGGACGAGCCGCAGCCGGCGGGGCCGGGCGTACTCCGGCAGCTTCACCACCGCCGCCGAGATCGCGGCGAGGTCGAGCGTGACGCCATGCTGGAGCTGGAGCGCCACGATCGGGATCTCGTATCCGGGATGATCGGGATCGGGGTGACTCGCGGCCACGCAGAGCGCCACCCCTGGCGCGTCGTAGAGCGCGTCTTCGATCCGCGTCGATGCGACCGCGCCCGACAGCCCTCGGGTGGGCAGGGTCTTGATCATCTGGTTGGCGCGATCGACGAACCAGAAGTCACCCTCGACATCGACCTCGAAGAAGTCGCCGGTGACGAACCACAGATCTCCGGGATCGAACGCATCGCGGAGCAGGCGGCGCGGATCGATGTGCGCGACATCGGCGCCGGCACGCGTGCCGAGCCGCGCCACCAGCATGCCGGGCTCGTCGAGCCGGGCGCGCACGAGGTGACCCGCTCCATCGCGCAGGAAGTCATTGTCGTCGAAGCTCCATGCCGCGATCGCGACATCCGGCGAGCCGGGCAGTGGCCGGCCAACCGAGCCGATCTTCTGGCCACGTGCGTTCGCGAGCACGGTGTTGGCCTCGGTCGAGGCGTACAGCTCGAGTACGCCGACCGGCCCGAACCGCTCGACCAGCCTCCGCCAGACATCGCGCCGCATGCCGCTGCCCGCGAACAGCCGCACCGGGTTGTTCTTCTCGCCGAGCACGGGCTGCGCATCGACCAGCCGCCTGCACATCTCGCCGGCGTAGTAGACGACGTTCGCGCCGTAGCGCCGGATCTCGTCCCAGAACGTGTGGGGCTCGAACTTGCTCGCGAGCGCGAGCCGCGCGCCACCGACGAGCGCACTGCCGGTCGCGACGAGCGTGCCCGATGGGTGATGCAACGGCAGGCAGCAGTACACGGTATCGCGGGTCGTCAGCGTCGCAGCGGCGGCCGCCCCGAGCGCCGAGAACGCCCACCGACGGTTGGTGATCCGCATCGCGCGCGGCGGCTCGTGGCGGCCGGACGAGACAAAGACCATCGCGAGGTCGCGGGCGCGTCCTGGATCGGGCTTGTACCAGGATGGCAAGGCCACGCCCTCCGGGTCGATCTTCTCCATGTCGATCACGTCGGGCGGCAGCACGCGCGGCGCGCCGGGGGCGTACGGCACCTCGCCGACACCGCCGAGCACGAGGACCCTGCCGCCGATCGCCTTGCGCGAACGCGCCGCCGAGTCGGGATCGACGAGCAGCACCTCGGCTTCGCCGAGCTCCATCGCCCGCGAGATCGCCTCATCGGGGGTGTCGGGCGACAACAACACCGAGACCGCGCCGAGTCGGTTGATCGCGGTGACCACCGAGAGGTGGCTCGGGCGCGACTTCATCATCACGCCGACCTTGTCCCCGGGCCGGATGCCGCACGCGATGAGCCCGCGCACGACGGCATCGACGCGCCGGTTGGCCTCGGCGTAGGTGAACGCGCGACCCCGCCAGAGGAAGAACGTGCGGTCTCCGATCTTGTGCGCCTGATCGGCGAGCGTGCGCCCGCACGAGATCAAGGAGTCGTCCTGCAAGTTGCGCAGGCGGTTGAGGCGCGGCAGCTGCCAGCGTGCGTTATCGAGGTAGCTACCGAGATCTTCCGACAACTCGCCGAGTCGCTCGACCGCCGCCTTCGCGGTCTTCTCGACGAGCTCCTTGGCGAGCTCGAGATCGAAGCCGTGACGGGGGAGGTCGTCGTCGGCGTCCTCGTCGTCCGCCGCATCGTGATCGCCATGTTCGTGATCCACGGGCTGCTTCGCGAACGCATCGGGCACGTCGCCAGCGCGGACGTCGATCGCGTGGCGCGGCGGAGCGCCGCCACCTTCGATCCAGCGCATCCAATCGACGACGCTTGACCATGTGATCGCGAGCGCGGTCGAGCCGACCACGAGCCCGAAGTGTCCTGCCTTGAGCGGGACCTCGAACATGGTGTTGACGTTGTGCGCAGCGCGCCGGATGCCTCGCACCGCGGGAGGCCGGCCCATCTCGTCACGGCTGCCGACGAAGTACAGGATCGGGCACGAGAGGTCAGCGAGCGAGACGGTGTGACCGTCGATGACGAAGCCGCCGGACTGCATGCGGTTGCCGACGATCACGTCATCGACGAACTTGCGAAACGCCGGTCCGGGCCACGAGACGAAGCCCTCGCCGCCGAGGAACAGGCGCTTGGCCTCGCGCTTCTCGAGCGCCTGGCGATCATGGAGGTTGCGCACGAAGTCGAGCAGGGCCGCGGCCTCCTTGCGGGCTGACAGCAGCTTGAAGCCGGTCGACGTGAAGAAGCCGGGCAGACCCTCGATCCGGCTGAGCGGCCACTCCATCGCGGCGCGCAGCCCCGCGGCCAGCCGCTCGGTCGCGTCCTCCCCGAGCTTGACGCTGCGATGGACATCGACCGGACTGCCCATCGTGATCAGCGACGCGAGGCCTTCGCTGCGCCGGAGCGCGGCGGCCTGATAGCAGAACATGCCGCCCTGCGAGTAGCCTCCGAGGTGGACCGCCTCTCCGGTCACGGCGCGCACCCGATCGATCGCCTCGGACACCGCGCGCACGTGATCGTCGAGCGTGCGGCTCATGCCACCCTCCTCTCGCTCGGGGGCGCCGAAATCCACGAGCCAGACGTCGATCCCCGCGCGCTGGAGGAACGCGATCGCGCTGACGTCGGGCGAGATGTCGTAGACCTCCGACGCGATCATCAACGGAGGCACGAGCAGCAGTGGCGCGCGCACCGGCTTGGCGCCTGGCTCGGGGATGCGCTCGTAGCGTCGGAGCCGATACACGCGCTCTTCGTGGATCACCTCGAACGGTGCGCCGTACGGCGCGGTCAGCCGGCCAGCGCGAGCGATCTCGAGCGCGTTCTGCCACGCGAGCCCGAGCCGTCGCAGTCGCTTCGCCCATCGCACCTGGCGTCGGCGGCGCGAAGTCGGATCTGGTCGTCGACCACGGCGGGGCTGTTCGGACGTCTTTGGTTGCTCGGCGGCCATCGCCGCCAGCATAGCGCTCGTCAGCGCTGCCGTGGCGCGTCCAGCGGCCGTAGCTGCAGGATCAGCTGGGCTCCCCGGCGAGGCGATAGCCCACGCCTCGCTTGCTCTCGATCAGGTCGTCGGCCTGCACGCTCGCGAGCTTGCGCCGGACCCGGTGGACCAGCTCGCGAACGTTCTCGCTGTCGGCCTGGACGGAGCGGAACGACAATGCGTCGGCGATCTCGTGCCAGGCGACGTACGCGAGCTCGGAGTCGGCCACGTTGCGCTGCCGCTCGACGAGCAACTGCAGCAGCCCGAACTCCATGGCGGCGAGCTCGATCGCCGTCTCGCCGATCCGCAACACGCCGCCGTCGACGCGCTGGCGAAGATCGAGCAGGTGGCCGCGCGGGCTCGTGACCTTCGCGCTGAACACGAGCTCGTCACGACGTGTCGGGGCGGTGCGACCCGAGCCGCGTGGTGGCTCCATTTTCGGGAGGGCGTCGGGCCAGAAGTAGAGCTTCACGTCGCCGAGCCGGATCGTCGCGCCCGAGGCGAGCTCCTGGTCGGTGACGCGGGTGCTCTCGACCTCGGTGCCGTTCCGGCTCGCGTTGTCGATGACACGCCACCGACCATCGACGAGCTTGATCGCAGCGTGATCGCTCGAGACCGAGGCGTGGAGCACCGCGACATCGACCCGTGGATCACGGCCAACGTGGGTTCCATCGGTGATGGCATGCGCGACGCCCCACGCATCGATCAACGACGCGTTCGGGTTCTGCACGCGCGAGAAGATCTGCTCGCTCGTGATACCCGGCGAGGCGATCGCGACGCCGTGCGACGTGCAGAGAACTCCGATCGAACGGGGCGACGAGCAGAGTAGGCAGGCGACCATAGCGGAAACGATCACCCAGTTAATCGCGTCTCGCAAGCACCGCGCTCGCCGACGAATCGATCCGTTCGTCACGCACCGAGAGGTCTGCGTGAGGCGCCACAGTCGCCGTCATGTATATGGAGATTTGATGCGAGCACGTGTCAGCCTCTACGATCTCGTCAGGCCGGTCTGGGACCGGTCGCCGGCGGTGGAATTCGAGATCGGGTCTCCAGGAAGACCATCCGGGTGCTCTTCCCGGCAAGGCAGGCGCGCCGTGGCGCACGCACTCACTCGCCTCGGAGCTGCTTGGCCTTCTTCTTGTCGCGATCGAAGAGCCGCTGCCGGCTGCCCTTGCGGTTGTACTGCACCGCGTAGAGGGCACCGGCGATGCCCGACAGCGGAAGGGCGACCATGAGCACGGGCATGAGCAGGAACATCGGGATGATCTTGCTCGCGATCGCGGCGAACGCGAGCCACGCCGCCGACGCCGGGACGGCCTCGCGAAACGAGCCGGCGTACATCCATCCGAGCGGTCCGAGCAACATGGACGCGATGCCCGACTTGACCCACGACTTGTCGCCGGCCTTGGGCGTCTTGGTCAGCTCTTGCTTGACGCCATGGGCACGTCTTGCGAGCTCGAGGGCGCCGCCGAGGTCGCTTTCGTGGCTGGATCGCTCGTGATCGTGATCGACGTCCTCGACCGCGCGCGGTTGCGACTTCTTCGTGACGAGCTCGGCCTGGCGAGTCCGCAGCCCGTCGCGCTCGGCGAGTTGCTTGGCGCGCTGCTCGCGCACCTTCGCGAGCGCGGTCTCTTTGCGGACCCGCTGGGCATCGGCGTCGGCCTTGACTTCAGCCTCAAGCGCCGCGAGCCGATCCATGACGGCGCGGTCGTCTTCGGACACGGCTCAGACTATGGCATGATCTCGAGAAATGTCGCTGCGTTCGATCGTCGCCATCACTGTGCTTTCGCTCGGATGCGGGAGCTCGACCGGCAAGTCTGACGAGCCGACCACGGCGAAGGAGAAGCAGGCAGCCGAAGCCAGGGCTTCCGGCGAGTCCTCCGGTTCGACGAAGAACTGGGGAACGTGGCGCTACTCCGGCGATCGCAACGACTGCTTCTTCGTGGTCGGCCGTAAGTGCTTCAAGACCGAGAACGCAGCCTGTCAGGCCGCGCGGTGCAAGTTGCCGAAAAAGTGCGAGACCGTCGGCGGTGGTCCCGCGACGGTCTCCTGCACCAAGTAGCGTCGTGCGCGTAGGCGTCAGGCCGCCTTCGGGGCGACGACCTTCGGGATGCGCACGCGCGGGCCGACGTGGAACGAGAGCTTGGTGACGTTGCGATAGAACTCGCCGTCGATGATCGGCGCGAGCAACTCGTCGCCGGTCGCCTCGAGCACCATCTCGCGACACGGTCGATCGAGGATGTTGCGACCGCGCATCTCCTCGCCACGCGCCATCCGCGGGATGTTGCGGATGATCGCCCATGGGCTCGGGGTGCCGACGATCGCGTTCATCATGCCCGGCTGCTCGGCCTTGCCGAAGAAGCGCAGCACGTTGCCGAGGTTGATCGACATCGACGCGACGTGGACGCCGGTGAACTTGTCACCGGGCAGCCGCATGCCGTCGAGCGTGACGCGGCAGGGCGTCGGCGCGAACACTTCCTTGGCGTAGGTGCGCAACGCCCCGAGCGGCAGCCGCGACAGCGGCGACAGCGCGATCGGCGCCGACGCGACGGTATTCGCGACGATCTTCACGATCGAGCGCGGGTTCGGATCGGATTCTGCGTAGTACTTCTCGTAGAACCGCTGGCCGACGCCACCGGCCGCCGAGGCAAAGCCATAGGTGCGAAACGGGACCTCGACGCCGTCGACGAGCTGCATGCCGTCGATCACCATCGAGTCGACTTCGCTCTCGACGATCGTGACGCTACCCTCGACGTTGCGGCGGAGCATCGCGAGGATGCCCTCGGCATCGCCCTGGATCCCGACGTTGTTCGCCACGAAGTCGATCGTGCCGCCCTTCGTGGGGAGCGTGGTCGGCAGGGTCACGGCCTGACCGACGAACTCGTCCTCCTGAAGGACCTCCATGCCCATGCGAAGCATCCAGTGCAGGGCGCCGTCGCCCCCGTCCGCGACCCAGTACCGGGCGCGCTTGCGGAGGAAGTCGCGGAGGACGGGCTTGATCGCCGCGGTGGACGCAGTTTCGTGCACCTCACCGATGTTCCCAACGATCCGCTGGAGCCGCTCCGCCCTGTCAGGACGGTTGCGGTTCTTGCGGCTATTGGGGTTGGTGATGACGCCGATATCCATCACCGTGAGATGAGTGCAATACTCGGGCGAGACGCAGCGCGTCGTAAGTCGTCAAGATCATGTGATCGAGGTGACACCGAACCGGGTCGCTGCGTAGGCCGTTACGCGCTGACTGGATAACTGTCGAGCCGGTCAGTACCGTCAACAGATGCCCGGGCTGACCCTCCAGGTGACCGACCAGCGAGTCAAGGAGCGCGGCACGCGTCGCGGCGGGGCGCTCCACTGCAGATGGTTCGTAGCGGCAGGCGTGCTCATGGGATGCGGCAGCAACTTGCCACCAGCCACCATGGTGGGCCCCCCGCCGGCCCCTCCGGCCGAGGTGGTAACGCCGGTGATCGATCGCGCCCAGTTCAGCATCGTGCCGGCAGAGCTCGCGGATCCCGGCGTGCTGGCGCGGATCCGTCACCGTGTGCGGCTTCGCCAGTTCGGCACCGCGTGGCTCACGCTCGATGGCAAACCGATGACCAAGGGAGCTCCGGCACGACTCTCCGATCTCGAGCTCGTCATGCCGGTGCTCGACGAACGCGGCGCGCGGATCCGCGTGGTCACCGAGGATGACGACACTCGCCTCGCGGTGTGGATCGATCGCGATGACGCGTGGAGCTCGGTGGCGACACCGATCCAGCTCGCCGATCGCGATGGCCACGCCTCCCCGAGGGCAGGTGTGTGGCTGACGCTCGGCGCACCTGTCGAGATCACGCGACGTGCAGCGAACCGTCACGCGATCCACGTGCACGACCTCAAGGTTCAGATCGACGGCTGGGTCCCCGACAAGACGATCACCCACGTCTGGGTCGCCACGCGTGAGGACCACGGCCGGTCGGACCACAGGCGGCACGGCATGCGGTTCGTGACCGAGTCCGCGCAGACCGGGACACCGGCGAAGATCGCGCCGCACACGGTGATCCTCGGCGCTCCACGGCCTGGGGCGCCCGTGATCGCCACGATCGCGGCCGAAGAGCTGCGCGTCGGGATCGTCGCGAGCACCGGCGACTACCGCGAGATCGAGCTGGTGCGTCCGTACGCCCGGATCCACGGGTTCGTGGCGAGTGGCGCGCTGGTACCGTCTCCCGACTCGATGTCGGTATCGGGCTCGGGCTCGGGCTCGGGCATCGGCATGAGCCACGCCGACATGATCGAGATCCCGACCGGCACCTGCCTGTTCGACGCGATCGACGGCGAGGTCATCGGGGTCCAGCTGCAGACCACGATCCGGTACGGGCGAAGCCGGACTGACAAGCCCGAGTGGTCGCTGGTCTACGCCGGCACCCCGTGGTCCATCGCGGCGCTCTACGTTCGCGACACCAGTGTCGATCCCAAGCAGCCGAGCTGGGAGTCATGCACGCAGCCCATGCAACACAGCTGATCGACATCGTGCCCAACGTCCGTCGTCACCGTCCCGTGAACTTCGGAGGCCGCTTGGCGAGCAAGGCCGCGATCCCTTCGCGCGCATCGTCCGTGACGAGCGATTCGGCCTGCGCGTAGGCCTCAGCCCGCGCGGCGTCCCGGATGTGGAGCTCGAGGCCGCGATGGATCGCGCGCTTCGTCTCGCGGACGGCGAGCGGGGCGTTGTCGGCGATCGCGCGAGCCATCGCCATCGCCTCGGCGAGCACCTCGCTTGCGGCCACGGCACGATTGAGGATGCCGAGTCGCTCGGCCTCTCGACCATCGACGAGCCGACCGGTGAGCAGCAGCTCCGACGCGCGCGCCATCCCGATCAACCTCGGTAGCAGGTAGCTGATCGCCATCCCGGGCGCGAGCCCGAGCTTGACGAAGTTCGCGCCGTACTTCGCGCCCTCCGCGCCGATCCGCAGATCGCACATCAGCGAGAGCCCGAACCCGCCACCGACCGCGTGCCCGTTCAGCGCGCCGATCACCGGGACCTCGAGGTCGAGCAAGGACAAGAATGGCGCGTACATCGCGAACGATCGATCGCTGGGCGCGCTCCGATCGTCCGCGCGTTGCAGCGTCGACTTGAAGTCGGCACCGGCCGAGAACGAGCTGCCGTTGCCGGTCACCACCAGACAGCGGAGCTCGCGATCGGCCCGGGCGGCTGTGCTGGCAGCCGTGAAGGCGTCCAGCAGCTCGGGGGTCATGCTGTTGCGGTTATCGGGACGATCGAGCGTCAGGACCCCGACGTGTTCCTGCCGCGTGTAGCGAACCGGATCGGACATGGACGCAGCGTACAACGCCCCAATTCGTCGTCTGCAGATCCAGCAGGCGACCTGCGACTCTGGCAGCCAACCTGGGAGATTTCCGGCGAGGTTACAGGTGCTTGGAGGTGGCACACGACGCGCAGTAACCCTCGTCACGAAGCTCGTGAGCTTCCGAAGACCCGACGATCCAGGCCCGCACACAGGTGTCGGGCCTCTCGTCGTTGGACGTCAGGTGCTGGCGCTGAGCTCGTCGAGGAACTGCTGGGCGTCGGCAAACGCGGGGTCCTCGCGCAG
>JAGSPR010000429.1 GCA_018262455.1 Deltaproteobacteria bacterium
GAACTTCTCGAGTACGACCTTCGACACCTCGTGGTCTCCGCGCTTGGCGATCACCGCCTTCTTCGCCGCTTCGACCTGGGCCTTGGTGACGCTCGCGGGGACCCGGATCATCGCCTTCCAGCGCCAGGCGGTCCGCGGCGTTCGCCCGAGGTCGAACTCGTGTCGCGGCACGTTCGCCCACCACAATGCTTCGAGGGGCGCCACCTTGAGGTCGGGACCACCGGCCTTCTTGGCAGCGAACTTCATGGTGTACGCGACGCTGTAGAGCGCGCCGACCGCAGCTTGAAAGTCACTCTCCTCCGGAGCGCCTGCACCTTCGACACAGATGAACTTCGCCGGCGGCAGCACGACCAGCTCCGGTTCCTTCGCTGCACGAAGGAAGGGGTCGAGGGGAAGCTTCTTGTGGGCGGTCATGAGCTCGGACGGTGCAACCCGTGCGCCACCCCTCGAACGGCGGGCACGAGACCGACGCCGATCGAGCGTTCCATCTACCGGCCTGAGCGATCAGGCGACGCGGCGGTCGGGGCCACGCGCGCTACGCGCGCTCTGCCCACTCACGGACCTTGCGCTTCAGCTTGTCCTCGGCCTTCTGCTCGACGAGGTTCCAGTCCTCGTCGGGCTCGGCCTCGGCCCACTGGCGGATCTTCCGCTTGAACTTCGCCTCCACCTTGCGGGAGATCTCCTCCCACTCGGCGTCGGGGACCTCGCGCTTGCACCGATGCGTGATCGTCCGGTGGCCCCACAGCATGGTGACGCCGATGAGGAAGCCGAAGTCGTACCAGCCGCCGGTGTTGTCGACCTCGTAGACACGCACGTGGTCGTTGAAGATCCCGATGACCAGCGTCACGCACGAGATCATCCCGTGCCAGATGCCGACCCAGAAGCCCGCCGGGGCCTCGCTCGTGAACTGAGGGTTCCCGGCGGCACACCCGACGAGCAGGATGGACACCAGACCCACCCACACGAGGCGCTGCACGGTGACGTGGTCGTGGGTGCGGTCTGTCATCGTGAGCCTCCTCCGGGCGGGACGGTCTGCGTTTCCGACCGATCGACTTGCATGGGCCACGCCAGCTGCGCTGCCTCGCGAAACACAACAGCGTCGTGCTCGATCAGGGTGGAGCCCAGGACGTGCGGCTGATCTCGATCGAGGGCCTCCATCTCGGACCGGGTGTGGCCTGTCGGGGCGCCGCTACTCGACCGTCGTGAAGTAGAGACGCTCGCTGCCATTGACGGTGCCGCCGAACACGAGGCCGCTCTGGGCGGTCCCGGCGGCCAGCCTCGGCGTGCGGTAGCGGGACCGGCTGGGCGTCAACGCGCGGACGTGCTCGAGGGCGGTGCCGTCGTCGAGCGCGAGCTCGCCGACCAGGATCTGCGTGAGCGCGGTATCGGCGTCGGATGACCACGCCACGACCGCTCGTTCCGCGCGTACTGCGATCGCCGGTTCGAGCCATTCGTAGCGACTGTCATCGATCAGCCCCGCGTGGAACCGCCACGGCCCGCCGGCCGACGTCGCGAACCGGGCGCGTTGTCCCGTGCGTTCGGCCCATCCAACCATGACGTGACCGGCGTCGTCAGCGGCGGCGATGGCATGGGCCTGCGCGTCGGCGCCCGCCGCGATCTCCTCGCTCGGCGCGATCAGGGCTCCGTCGGTTGCGAGCCTGGCGACACGGATCCGCGCTCCCTCGGTCCACGCGGCGACGAACGTCGCGTCGCTCGGCGACCACACGAGCCTCGGCTCGATCTGCGTGGTCACGCTGGTCTCGACGATCGAGCTGCCGAGCACGACGAGCTCGGGCGATACCCTGGATAGGTACTGATCGGATTGGCTGGAAGCGAGTCGGCCACCGAGCACGGCGAACCCGCTGCCCGTCCACGCCACGCTGATCGCCGCCGGCGCCCCGTATGCCGTCCCGACCTGCACCGAGGGCGCGAGCGCGTCACCCTGTTCGTCGATCGCGACCGCGCGAACCGGCGCCGTGCCGGTGATGTCCTGGCGAAACCACACGACGTAGGTCGTCCCGGTCGCGACCAGATGCAGCTCTCCCGTCGCGTCACCGATCTCGAGCACGGCGGTCGGCGCCGTCACGAAGTCACCCGCGGGGGACACGCGCGCGAACCACAGCCGATCGTCGGTCGGGCGATTCGCGGAAGTCGTCCACACCACCGCGTAGTCGGTGCCGTCGAAGGCGATGCTCCACCGGCGAGCGTTGTCCTGGCCATCGGTCAGCTCGATCAAGTCGTAGGTCGGCTCACTACAGCTCGCTGCGAACAGCAAGACGATCGAGGTCAGGAGAGTACACATCAGTCGAGGACGGTCGCGACGAACAGGCCGAGCGAACCGTCGACCTCACCTGCGAACGCGATGCCGAAACCTCCCGTGCCGCGCGCGACCTCTGGATAGCAGAACGAGAACCTCGGGTTCGTGATCAGAATCGATTCGGGCATGACCGGGTTCGCGACGTTGCCGTCGAACGCGACGAACACGACGTTGGTGAGTAGCGTCTCGACCTCGGTGATCCATGCGATCCCGACGCGTCCATCGCCCGAGCTCGCGAGGTCGACCGTGTCGTGATGCCCCGGCTCGTCGTAGAGCATGAGCGGAGCTGCCCATGCGGGTGTGCCGTCGGAAGCGAACCGATGGACGTATTCGGGGAACGTGTCGAAGCCATCCCACGCCGCGATGAAGCCGCCGGTCCCATCGCCGGCGACGTACACCTTGCCCTGCGGATTGCCGACATCGTAGAGAGTCGCGCTCGCCCCGACGGGCTGACCGCTCGTGTCGACGCGAGCGTGCCGGATCCGAGGTTCATTCGTAACGCGCTCGTCGATCCACACGACCGTCCGCTCGTTCGAGGTCGCGACGATTCCTGCCTCGGTCTGCGGCGAGCCGGTCGTGTCGATCGGTCGTGGGGCTCCACTCGGGACGCCCTGGGCGTCGAATAGCCGGATGTTCGTGATGTTGCCGATCGTGAACGCTGCCGTGAACCCGTCCGCGATCGGAAGCATCTCGAGATGCGTGTATTCGTAGCTGGTGTCGACCCGGCGCGCGGTGGTCGCGCCGGATGCGTCGAGCGCAAGGAACACGACGTCTCCAGCGGCACTGCCGTAGACGAGCAGGTACGAGCTCGGTCCTGACCAGATCCGGACGAAATCCGGGATGCCATCGAGAATCTCGACGAGCGAGGTGCCGACCAGATCACCGCGCTCGGAGACCGTCGCGAACCTCAGCTCGACCGTACGATCGGCGGGCGGGTACTCGGCCCATGCGACCGCGTACCCCTCGCCGCCGACGGCGGTCGCGAGATCGTATCGCCCGTCCTCGATCACCAGGCTGCCGGGTGCGCTCACCATGGTGCCATCGACCGCGAGGACGCGATCCTCGGACCCGAACCCGACGCGGCCGCACCCGGCGATCGCCAGGAGGAGGATCCATGTCCACGCGCTCATGATCCGAGGATAGACTGCCAGCCTCGGAGAGGCGAGTGCTGGCAGCACGGCCCACGCACCTGATCCGCTGCGAGCTCGTGCTTCCACATCTGTCGTCGACGTTCCGCTCGATCGCCGTCTCGCAGCGAGGGCATGGTGACTCCGATCTGAACGCGCTACTGGATGCCCTCGTAGAAGCCGCACGCGAACACGTTGCCTCCCTGGTCGACCGCGGTGTTGAGCGCCTGGACGCCGTGGCGCCGCAACCAACGCAGGTTGCCCAGCCGATCGTATCCCGGCTGATCACGGCGGCGCGAACTCGACGGTGAGCTCCGGGTACTGGAGAACATCTGGCGACTCGGTCGTCAGAACGCTGCAGCCGACCTGGCTGGACGACAGCAGCCAGCCCTCGTTCCTCGTCGGATCGAGAGACCAGGCGGCGACACTCGGGGTGACGTCGATCGTCGCCGGGCCGACCGAGAACGTGGGCAGCATGGTCGGCACACCGCGCTGGTCGCCGGCCTGTACACCGGGGAGCGGACCGAACATGTCCCAGGTGGTCGTGCTCGCCCACCCGATCGCGATCTCGGTGATGACGCTGGGCCCGGTGCAGGCCGTGGCAAGCACGAGCCGCAGCGTTGCCGACTCGATCGTCGAGCCTGCGGGGATCCTCGTCGGACCGAACAGCGTGTCGAAGTGAAGGAGGGCGTATTGCTGGGTGCCCCCCCACGGCATGGTCGTGGTGAGGTGATGCTCGACCTGGGGGGCAAGCTGGTCGATGTACGTGTCCGTGGTGCCCGTATAGCCGGCGAGCTTGTCGCGCAGCACGAGGGTGCCGTTGCCAGGCAGCGAGCCGTCGTCGGGCGGCAGGGCGTCGTCGATCGGATCGAAGTTGAGCCGTCCGCAGGCTGCGCAGAAGACACTGATCCCAACCCACGGCAGCATGGCTGAGGATGCTATCGGCAACCTGACTCGTTTGCCATCGACCACACAACCCCTGCATGACCCACCGTTGCCCTGCGCTGGAGCTCCTGACTGTCGGACGCCGACACTGACGGCGAGCCCATCGCGGTCAGATACCGCCTCGGAGGGGAGCGACACCGCTGACGCTGATCTGGCGCTTGCGGAGCGATCGCGTGGATCTGGATCGGCGACGCAGCCGCACTCCGCCGATATGGCGCCCCACAAACCCTTCGTCATCCTCGCGAGGTCGTTGCTGTACAATGGAGATCGTGCCGAGGCTCGCGTTGACAGGGCTGTGGCTGGGCGGGCTGGTGTGTGCTGGATGTGGATTCCGCATCGACTCCATGGTGCCCTCCGACGGCACGACCGAGAGTCTGGTCGATGGCGCGATCGACGGGACCAGCGATGCGCTCGCCGACGCATCGACGGGGAGCTGCAACGGCAAGGTGTGGTTCGCCGACTTCGCGACCGACCCGACCGCACTCGACCTCAATGGTGACTCGGTGCCCGACTGGGCGCTGCGCACCGCGGCTGCGTTCCCGACGGCCCAGCTGAGTGGTGGCGTCTGGTCGACACCGAGCTCGGGCACGGCGCTCGACACCCAGCCAAAGCAGCCGTTCACCACGCGGGTTCTCGTCCGCGTCCGCATGCGCAGCATCACCACGAGCGGTGCGCGCGGCGCGGTGTTCTGGATCAACGTCGGATACGACGGCTCCGGCACGTTCGCCCCGCTGTACGTCGATGCCAAGCTGCAAAGCAATGGCACCCAGACGCTGCACTTCATGAGGAAGACCGTGGCCAGCGTCGAGGACGAGTTCGCCACGATCACCGGTCTTGGCGCCGGGTTCCTCGACGTCGAGCTCGACATCGATCCAGCCACGCTTGGGGTGAGCTACGTCGGCGCGGGCACGAGCGGGACGACGACCCTCAACCGCCTGACCTCAGGCGCCACCGACCAGTGGGCCACCGTCGTGGCGTACAGCGGCGCCGCCGAGTTTGACGAGGTGCGCGTGGAGGTCTGCCCCTAGGAGCCTGGTCCGGCACGTAAACCCTCGGTCGGGAGCTGTCACCGCCCAGGGGTGATAGGTTGAGACATGAAGCGCAGCGCGTGGGTGTTCCTGGTCGGCGTCGCCGC
>JAGSPR010000430.1 GCA_018262455.1 Deltaproteobacteria bacterium
CCGACCCCGAACGCGATGAGGTAGCTCGGCAGCGGCTTGGTGGTCGCGAACTCGACGCGCTTCATCGAATCGCCGAGCGGGGTCTCGGCGGCCTGCGGCGTGTTCGAGACCGCCACGAGCGCCTTCGGCACATCGAGCGTCAGCCTCCACGGCACCTTGTTGTCGGGCTCATCGAAGCACGGGAACACCCGGCGGGCGTAGATCGCCTCGAACTGCGAGTAGACGTAGTCGTGATCGGCGACGGTCTGCTTGAACGCGCCGGTCGTGCTCTGGAGGTCGAAGCTCGACGAGTAGTCGAATTCGAGGGTCCAGTCGCCGGCCTCGAGCGGCTGCGGCGGCCGGATCTCGAGCAGGTCCTCGCCCTTCGGCGTGACGGTCAGCGCGAGCTCGGTGGTGCCCTGGCGGGCCACGGCCTTGGCGATCTTCAGGTGGCGGCCGTGCAGCCAGATCACCGCCGAACGCTCGGACACCGTGCCGGCGATCGCGACCGATCCGTCGAAGCCCGCCTGATGCGGATCGATCGTGAGTCGGGCGGTGTAGCCGGTCGGCAGGAAGTTGCGTGGCAGGCGCAGCGTCGGTTGCGGCGGCGACAGCGCATCCGGTTTTGTGGGCGGAGCCACCTCCGGGGTCGCCACCACGACGGGCGCCGGGAAGGTGACGCTGGGCCGCGGTGGACCACAGGAGATCGAGGCGACGACGAACAGGCCAAGCAGCGGGCGCACCATGTGCGCGCATCCTAGCACTCAGTTTGCGGGCTGCTGCCGACGGGGATTCGTGCGACAGCTGCGACAGCTAGGCGTCGCCGCCGCAGCACTGCTTCGATTTTCGCATCGACCCGCACACGCACAGATCGTTGCGCCCGGGCTTCTTCGGCTTGATCCGTGCCGCCTCGCGAGGAGCCGGGTAGGTAGCGGGGCGGGCGGCGCGGCCGATCGCCTCGGCGGCCTCGAACTTCGCGGCGATCTCGTCGAGCCGCGCCTCGGTGAACCACTCCCTCGCCTCGTCCTCGAGCTTGCGTGCGAGGGCGAGGTAGCGCCGCGGATGCTCGCCGTGATCGTAGTGCGCGACCCGGCGGTAGCCGGCCGGCACGTCGACGAGCGAGTTGCCGCCGGCAAGGCCGTAGGTGCCAACCTCGCGCGCCGGCAGCAGCGTCCACTCGATCCCGAACAGCCGGTACGCCACGGCCGCGAGGCCGACCCACGCGCGCGCCTCGTGCTGGTTGAACGGGTGGAGGTATGCGGCCTCCGCGGTCGCGGGGACCGATTCGGGGACGCCGTACGGCAGCCCGACCGGCGTGCCGTAATTGGGCAGCTGCGGATCGCCGCACACGGCATGGATGGTCTCGTGCACGCAGAACCCGAGCAGCCGGCTGTGGATGCACGCGCCGTCGCGCACCGCGACCCACTTCACCTCGCCCAGTTGCTGCTGGATCCGCCACAGCGCCGGCGCCGCGAGGTCCCAGATCACGGTCTGGCCCCAGCCGCGCATCGCGTCGTCGAACCGGTACAGCGCCGTGATCCCCGCCGCCCGCTCGTCGAGCGTCAGCACCTCGTGGCAACGACACGCACACGGCAGCGGCGACTGCACCGCATCGACGACGCTGGCCGGCACCTCACGAGCTTACCGTGCTTGCTCGGGGTTGCGTACGAGCGTTACATCACCCGGCATGCGCCACGCGTTCCGCATCGTCAACGTGTTCACGATCGACGGCGACCGGTTCTCCGGCAATCCGCTGTGCGTGTTCGAGGATGCGCGCGGTCTCACGGGCGATCAGATGCAGGCGCTCGCACGCCAGATGAACTTGTCGGAGACGACCTTCGTGCTGCCGAGCGAGCGCGCCGACGCGCGGGTCCGGATCTTCACGCCGGGCTTCGAGATGCCGTTCGCGGGTCATCCGACGCTCGGCACCGCGAGTGTCGTCGCCCGTGGCGAACGCGTCGTGCTGGAGATGACCGCGGGCCTCGTGCCGGTGACGCGCGACGGCGACTCGTGGACGCTGCGCGCGGCGCGGGCGCCGGAGACCCGGCCCGTCGAGGCGAGCCGCACCGAGCTCGCGCAGATGCTCGGCCTGCCCGATCACGCCGTCTCCGCCGAACCGCTCTGGGTCTCGACCGGCGTCGAGCAGCTCGTGATCCCGATCGCGTCGAGCGAGCTCGTCCGGGCCGCGCGCCCGGTGCCCGCGCTGATCGAACGCTGGGGCCTACCGGCGGCGGGCGACGAGGCGATGGCCTATCTGTGGGCGATCGACCCGCCCCGGGCCGGATCGATCGCGAGGGCGATGGGTCCCGTGACGGGGACCGTGCGGTGCTTCTTCACGGCAAATGGCGCGTTGCTGGAGGACCCCGCCACCGGCTCCGCGTGCGCCAACCTCGGCGGCTGGATGATCGCCACCGGTCAGCCGCTGCCGATGACCGCGACCTTGCGCCAGGGAGATGCCGTCCAGCGGCCATCGCGGCTCGGCCTGCGGGTCGAGCCGGTCGCCGGGGGCGGCGCCCGCGATGCCGCGATCTTCGTCACCGGTGCTGTGATCGAGCTCGGGCGCGGCACCGTCGAGGTGTAACTCCACACCGACGCGGATTCATGGAGAACCGGCGTGGTCGGGGTGTGAACGGCCGTTCGCGGCACGGCGGATGCCAGAAGCGCCGGCATGCGCACGACCTTGTTCGTCCTCCTCCTCCTTGGTTCCCTTCTTTCCTCCTCGCACGCGGGCGAGCTCGACCTGTCGGCCGGTCTCCAGGCCAACCACAGCGACTGGGCCGACGATCACGGCGGCGGTCCCACCCTCTCTGCCGCCTGGCTGTTCAAGCCATGGATCGGCGCCAGCTTCGTCGGCAAGGAGCAGTACGCCACCGTCGACGATCGCTACCTGAGCTACTTCAGCCTCAACGCGGTGGTGCGCAAGTCGCTCGATCACGTGCGGGTCTCGGGCATCCTCGGCCTCGTCCACCAGCACGAGGAGCCCAAGGCTGCGATCGACAACATGCCCATCGAGTCGCTGTTCGGCGTCGCCGATGGCACCCGCCACCGCCTGGGCTCGCGCGCCGGCGTCCAGCTCGCGTTCCCGTTCCGCGATCGCGCGAAGGGCGACTGGTACTTCGCGCTCGATCTCGATGCCACGGTGTTCTCCGAGCAGGAGCGCGGCCCGCGCTGGATGTCCTCCGCGGGCCTCTCGATCGGCTTCACCCACGACTTCGCGAAGGCCACCCCGCAGGCGGTCGCCCGATGAAGGCCGCGGTCCTGGCCCTCCTGTTCGCCGGCTGTGCCGACGCGCCCGTCCCGATCGACGACCTGCCCTGCCCCGACGCCGGCACGCAGCTCACCTACGAATCGTTCGGCGCGGTGTTCTTCGCCGACCACTGCAACCGTTGCCACTCCGAGGCCAAGAACGGCGCGCCCGAAAACTACCGGTTCGACACCGCCGACGAGATCCGCACGCTTGCCGACCGCATCTTCATCCGCGCCGCGGGTCCCAACGTCACCATGCCCCCCGGCCCCAAAGACCCCCCCACCGCCGAGCGCGACCAGCTCGCCGAGTGGCTCGCCTGCGGCGCCCCCTGAGGACGCTCTACACTCTCACCACTTTCTCGGCCAACTCGACTCCCACTCTCACGAGATCACAGCGGTTCTGCCGGGACGAACGCCAGGCAGCATGTTCCGCCCGGCGTAATCGTCGTAAGGAGCGATGCAGACGGCATCGTCGCGGCCGTGGTTTGGTCCCCCCGATGGATGTCGCGGAGATCGCGCTAGCCCAGGCCGTGGCGACCGGCGATGTCGCCGCGATCCGCGAGTTCGAGTCGCGCTACCTCGTGCCGGTGCAACCGACCCTGCGCGCGATGTCGTTCAACGCCGCCGATATCGCCGATATCGAGCAAGCCGTCCGCGTCAAGCTGCTGGTCAGCGAGCACGGCCAGCCGGCGAGGCTGCTCGGCTACGCCGGCCAGGGCAAGCTCGGTGGCCTCGTGCGCGTGGCCGCCGTGCGCGAGGCACTCACGCTGCTGCGTCGGCGCAAGCAGACCTCCAGCGAGGACTGGCTGGAGGATCTGTCCTCGCCCGACGATGATCCTGAGCTCCTGCGGCTCAAGGCTCGTCATCGCGTCGCGTTCAAGGAGGCCTTCGAGGAGGCGGTCCGCAAGCTGTCGGCGCGCGACCACACGATCCTGCGGCTCCACCTCGTGCGTCACCAGTCGATCGATCAGGTCGGTGCGATCTACGGCATCCATCGCGCCACCGCCGCTCGCTGGATCGATGCCGCCAAGCGCAGCCTGCGCTCGCTGACCAACAAGGTCCTCGCCGAACGCTTCGACCTGCGCGGCCTGGACCTCGAGCGCGTCGTCGAGCTGATCGAGAGCCGCATCGAGCTGTCGATCGATCGCTTGCTGGCGAGTGCCGCGCGGCCTGCCGCCTGACGCTCGAGCCCGTTGTGGTTGCCCGGCTCGTAGGCATGGTGCTGGACGTAGATCGCGAGAAACCCAGGGCGCATCGAAGAGGCTCCAGTCGGTGCTTGCCTCTCAAACTCGCGGCCCTCACGAAGTCGCAGAAAATCGCACGCGCCCGGCGGATTGTCAGGCGCGCAACGACCCGCGCTTCCCGAGCTACGGGGTCGGGCGAGCCGACCGCGCAGCAGGTGCCGGGGCTCGGGACGGTTCGTTACGGCGAGGATATCGGGCATCGGAAGCAGTCGCGGTCACGAGGTCTGCGCGTCGGGCACCACCGCCGCGTCGACCTTGCGATCGGCGCGCAGGGCCTCGTTGTCCCACCCCGCATCGCGTTCGGCGAACACGGTGGGATCCTCGTCTCTCATCAGCCGCTCGGCCTCGTCCAGCGCGCCACGCGCTCGCTGGAGATAGGTGTCCTTGTCCGTGCCCCACAGCTCGCCGAGCTCCTCGAGGACCGCCTCTTCGTGATCGCGCCACTTGCGGGCGAGGCGATGCGCGGTGTGGGCGCGGTATCCGAGCTCCTGAAGCGCGGCGATGCCGGTCTCGTACGCCGAGCCGAAGGTCTCGCGGAACACCTTCTTGACGCCGAGTTGGCGCAGCTCCCAGTAGTGCGGGCGGTTGCGACAGCGCGCGAGGATCGTGAGGCCCGGGAAGTGATGCCGCACGTTCTGGGCGATCTTGGTCGCCTCCGCCTGATCGTCCACCGCGAGGATGAACAGCTTCGCGTTCGCGCAGCCGGCTGCGTGCAGCAGGTCGATCCGCGACGCATCGCCGTAATAGACCTTCACGCCCAGCCTGCCGAGGATGTCGACCATGTTCGGATCGAGGTCGAGGATCGTCACTCCGATCCGGTTGGCGCGCAGGATGCGACCGACCATCTGACCGAACCGGCCATAGCCCGCGATCACGACGGGCGAGTCGGCATGCTCGATCTCGTCCTGCGGGCGCTCGGCGTCGCTCTCGGTGACGCGCGGCAGGACCCAGCGCTCGAGGGCGATGAAGGCGAGCGGTGTGAGGGCCATCGAGATCGCGACCGCGGCGACGAGCAGGCTCGCGAGGTCCTGCGAGAACACGCGCTCC
>JAGSPR010000431.1 GCA_018262455.1 Deltaproteobacteria bacterium
GCTCCAGGGCTCCGCCCCCCTACCGGCGCGCCGGCAGGGTTCCCCCCGATCGCTCCAGGGCTCCGCCCCCCTACCGGCGCGCCGGCAGGGTTCCGCCCGATCGCACGGGACGCGGGTCACTCGCGCGGTGACGAGCGGTGGTCATGGAGCCGGAAGCTCAGCCAGCGCACGATGTACGACAGGTCGCGGGCGGACAGGACCCCGACCGCGCGCGCGACCGGAATGTAGATCACGCCGAACGCGATCACCGCGACCACGAGCCGCGGTCCAGCCGCGATCGGTAGCCCGCTCTTGGCGATCCACACGACGGCTCCGACGACGCCAGCGACGGCGAGGCCTCTCGCCAGCTCGCGCCAGGGCAGCACGCGCCCGAGCCCGACGGACATCGCCTCTGCGATCCGCGACAGCGTCCACAGCCATGGCGGGACGCTCGACAGCAGCGTCGCGAGCGCGGCCCCCGGATAGCCGAACAGGTAGGTCAGGGGGAACGTGAGGATCGCGTTCGTCGTGACGAGGAGCACGCTCGCCACGAGCAGCGCGCGGGTCTGGTTGATCGCTTGCAGCATCGCGCCGTAGCTCGCCACCCGGTGGAGCAGCACGGCCGTGAACAGCTGGAACGGCAAGGTCGCGCGGGCGTAGCTGGCACCGAACAGCAACTCGACGAGCTCGGGTGCGATCACGAGCACCACGATCGTGAGCGGGAACACGACGAGCGAGGTCTTGAGCGCATTCGCGAACCACAGCGTCCGCAGGTCCTCGGTGCGCCGGTTCGCAAACAGCTCGACGTAGCGGACCTGCATCACGGCGCCGATCGCGTACGGGATCATGCTGATCAGTGGGAGCTCCCACGACGCGGCCGTGTAGATCCCGAAGATCTCGGTGCTGAGCAGGATGTTGACCACGTACTTGTCGATCTGCGGGTTGAGCTTGCCGCAGAGCTGCGCGAGGCCGGCCGGGAACGAGAACCGCAACAGCTCGCGCAGCTCGTGGCCGACGAGCCAGGGGGTGTCGTCCAGCCTCGGGAACACCCGACGCAACAGCCACAGGTGGACGACGAGGCGGAGGCTGGTCGCGATCGCGAGCAGGATCGGCGTCCAGGTGACCTCGAGGCCGAAGATCGCCGGCGCGACGATCGCGAGCGCGTTGAGCGCCGCGTAAGAGGTCTGGAGGACCGAGGCGGCGCGGGCACGGCGCCGCGCGAGCAGCTGATTGATCGCCGGCTGGGTCGGCATCGCGAACAGCAGCGCAAGCGCGATCCATGGCAGCGCGGGCACGAGATCCACGTCGGGCTTGGAGAGCGAAACGCCCACCGCGATCGCGACCGCGATCACGGGAACCGCCATCACGAGCAACAGGAACGAGGTCTGGCGCACCACCGTCGGCGCCCGCTGGTGATCGCGGCCGACGAAGAAGAACACCGCGTCCGCCAGGCCGAGCGAGCCGAGCGCGTACGAGGTGTCGAACAACAGGAGGATCGTGGCGACGTACGCGAAGGCCGTCGTGTCATAGACGTGTGTCGCGATCCCGATCGTGATGAGGCCCAGCAGCGACGACGCGAGCCGGCTGTACAGGTAGAGCCCCGCATCGTTCGAGCGCCGATCATGATCGGCTTGTTCGTCGGACTGGAGCTTGGGATCTACGTCGGTGGCCATCTTGGCGATGCCGCAGCATAGTGGCATAAGCTTGCCGAGCGCATGCCTACGCCGATCGGCTTCCTCCGCCACAACTTCTTGCCGCGATCGGAGACGTTCATCTACGGGTCTCTGCGTGCGCTCGAGGACGCGGGAGAGTTCTCGGTCCGGGTCTTCGCGACCCGGCAACTCCTGCCAGAACGCTACCCGTGTTCCGACCTGACTCAGCTACGCGGGTTCGCGCGGAGCTGGTACCTCGCGACCCGCCGCGCACCAGCGTTCACCCGGTGGGCGCGGAGCGTGCGCCTGATCCACGCCCACCTCGGACAGACGGGTCCGTATGCGATGGCCGGGGCCGCGAAGGCGGGGATCCCGTTCGTGGTGTCCTATTATGGCCACGACGTCGCCCTGTACCGGGCCCGCGAGCGGTTCGAGAGCTGGGCGTGGTGGCACACGCTGCTCCGACGACGCATGTTCGCGCGCGCGGCGAAGATCATCGTGTTGTCGCGCCACATGCAGCAGGCGCTCGAGGATCAGGGCTGCCCCGCCGAGAAGATCGAGATCGTGCGGCTCGGGGTCGATCTGGCGCGGTTCGATGCGCCGATCGCTCCAGGGCTCCGCCCCCCTACCGGCGCGCCGGCAGGGTTCCCCCCGATCGCACGTGATCGCGCCTCGCGCCCCCTGCGGGTCCTGATGGTCCCGGCGCGCCGGCAGGGTTCCCCCCGATCGCACGTGATCGCGCCTCGCGCCCCCTGCGGGTCCTGATGGTCGGCCGCGAGGTCGACAAGAAGGGGTTCGATGACGGGGTGCGCGCGTGCCGGGCCGCGATCGATCGCGGCGTCGCCTGCGAGCTGACCGTGCTTGGCACGGGGGGGCCGCTGGCGGAGCCCCTGCGCAAGCTCGCCGACGAGCTCGGGGTGCAGGTGGCCTGGCCCGACCCTGCGTCGTCGGTGGCCGAGGCGATGGCGCACGCCGATGTGCTGCTCGCGCCGAGCCGGACCGCCGCCAACGGCGACCAGGAAGGGACTCCGACGGTCATCATCGAGGCCGGGGCCGCCAGGCTGGCCGTCGTGTCGACCCGCCACGCGGGAATTCCCGAGCAGGTCGAGCAGGGCGTCACCGGGATCCTCGCCGACGAGCGCGACATCGAGGGGCTGGCCGAGGCGCTCGTCGCGCTCGCCCGCGATCCCGAGCGTCGAGCCGCGATGGGGGAGGCAGCTCGCGGCAAGATGCGGCGAGAATACAGCCTCACCGCACACGCCGAACGGCTCCAAGAGGTATACGCCTCTGTGCTACGAGGACCTGCGTGACCAGTACCAATGACCCCACCTCCGTCCCCGTCGTGATCCTGTGCGGTGGCCAAGGAATGCGGATCCGCGAGGCCGCGGAGCACAAGCCCAAGCCGATGGTGGAGGTCGCCGGTCGGCCGATCCTCTGGCACATCATGAGCTTCTACGCGGCTCACGGGTTCACCGACTTCATCCTCTGCCTCGGCCACATGGGCGATGTGATCAAGCGCTACTTCCTCGACTTCGCCGCGCTGTCGAGCGACTTCACGGTCGACCTGTCGGCGCCCGGCCGGATCGAGTTCCACCAGAACGAGGCGCGCAACTGGCGCGTCACCTGCGTCGATACCGGCCAGAGCTCGATGACGGGTGCCCGCCTCGCGCGCGTCGCGCCCTATCTGAAGGGGCGCGAGTTCATGTTGACCTATGGCGACGGGTTGTCCGACGTCGACGTCCCGAAGCTGCTCGCGTTCCACCGGGCCCACGGCAAGCTCGCGACGGTGACAGGGGTCCGCCCCCCGGGCCGGTTCGGCGAGCTCGCCGTCGAGGGGGACGTCGTGCGCGCGTTCGCGGAGAAACCGACCGCCGATGACGGGGGCCTGATCAACGGTGGGTTCTTCGTGTTCGACCGGGCGTTCCTCGACTACGTCAGCGCCGACGAGAGATGCACGCTCGAAGGCGAGCCGCTGGAACGCTGCGCGCGCGACGGACAATTGCGGGTCCATCATCACCGCGGGTTCTGGCAATGCATGGACACGTACCGGGACCTCGTCAAGCTCGAGGAGCTGGCGACCAAGGGCCGCGCGCCATGGAGGATCGCATGAGTACGACCTGGACCGATCGACAGGTATTCGTGACCGGCGCGACCGGTCTGCTCGGTAGCCATCTCACGTCGAAGCTCGTCGAGAGTGGCGCGAACGTCGTGTGCCTCGTGCGTGACGAGGTCGCGGCGAGCCATTTCCACCGGCTCGGCCTGGCCACGCGCGTGACGGTCGTCCGCGGCCAGCTCGAGGATTACCCGCTGCTCGAGCGCGCGCTCAACGAGCACGAGATCGACACCGTGTTCCATTGCGCGGCGCAGGCGATCGTCGGCACCGCGAATCGCAACCCGCTCTCGACCTGGGAGAGCAACGTTCGCGGGACCTACCACCTGCTCGAGGCGTGTCGCCGCAACCACAAGCTGATCAAGCGCGTCGTGGTGGCGTCGTCCGACAAGGCCTACGGCGATCAGCCCGTGCTGCCCTACACCGAGGACTCTCCGCTCGAGGGCCGGTTTCCGTATGACTGCTCCAAGAGCTGCACCGATCTGATCACCCGGAGCTACTTCGAGACGTACGAGGTCCCGGTGTGCATCACGCGCTGCGGCAACCTGTTCGGACCGGGCGATCTCAACTGGAACCGGATCGTTCCTGGCACGATCCGCTCGGCCGTGCGCGGCGAGCGTCCCGTGATCCGGTCCGACGGCAAGTTCGTCCGTGACTACGTCTACGTCGAGGATGCCGTCAACGCGTACATGACGACCGCGGAGGCGATCGGCCGCGAGGGGATCGCCGGCGAAGCCTTCAACTTCGCCGACGGCCGGCCGATGACCGTGATCGAGATCTGTGCCGCGACCCTGGCTGCCGTCGGTGGCAAGGGCCTCGAGCCCGTGGTCCTCGGGCAGGGCTCGCACGAGATCCGCGAGCAGTTCCTCGATTCGAGCAAGGCCCGCACGCGCCTCGGGTGGAAGCCCTTGCACGGCATCAGCGAAGGGCTGACGCGGACCGTCAGCTGGTATCGCGATCACCTTCGGGCCTCGTGATCCTGGCCCGGGTGCCCGCGTGCGGGTGATCGTGTGCGGCGGCCGCGGCTTCATCGGCCGCAGGATCGTCGCGGCACTCGCGGCGCGCGGGCACGACGTCGTCGCGATCGGGCGAGGCGAGTCGGCGGCCGGAGACGTGATGATCTGGGCCGCGGGCCAGCGCATGCCGGACCTCGCCAGCAATCGCGAGATCCATGTCGAGGGTGCCCTCGCCGCCGTGCGCGCCACGGGTGCGAGCCGGGTCATCGTGTTGTCGACAGGTGAGTGCTACGGCGACGCGCCGCTGCCGTGGCGCGAGGACGGGCCGGCGCTCGGCACCAGCGCCTACGCGCGCGCGAAGCTCGAAGCGGAACAGGCGGTCGCGGCGATCGCCCCGACCGTGGTGCTCCGGGTGGGCGTTGGCTACGGACCCGGGCAGGCACCGGGCATGCTCTTGCCCTCGATCGCGACCGCGCTCCGGGCCGGGCAGCACATCGCGCTCACCGACGGGATCCAGACCCGCGACTTCGTCTATGTCGACGATGTCGCGGAGGCCGTGGTGCGCGCGCTCGTCGTGGCTCCGCAGATCATCAACGTCAGCTCGGGCCAGGAAGTCGCGGTGCGCGACGTGTGCCTCCAGCTCGGACGCCTGTTCGGCCGCGAGCAGCTGCTCGGCTTCGGCGAGATCCCGCGCCGCGAGGTCGACGCGCTGCGCTACGTGCTCGACGTCCAGCGTGCCGCGACCGTCCTCGGCTGGCGCGCCACGACCCCGCTCTCCGTCGGGCTCGCACGTCTCGCGCTGCCTGCTTGAGGACCGACCATGACAGCTGAGCACACAGTATTCGTGGACATCGGTTCGAGCGGTGGCCACACCGTGTGGTGTGCCGGCCTGACGGTCCTCGAACGCAGCCTCCGCGACGCGGCCAAGCGTGGAGCGACCCACGCGATCGTTGCCGCAGATCCGATCACGATGCGCGCAGACCTGCCGGTGGCCGTCGAGTGGGTGCCGGTGAACACCGCACCGCCACCAGGCATGACGGTGATCCGTGGCGATCAGGTGGCGGGGGTTCCGATCGGCGCGCCGAGCACGGTGCGGCAGGCAGAGCGCCAGCTGATCGCAGGACTCGGCAAGTCCCACGAGGGGCCCGTCGATCAGTTCTTCAACTCGATCTTCTCGCGCCCGATCACGCGCCTGCTGATGCGCACGCCGATCAGGCCCAATCACATCACGTTGTTCGCGACCGTGGTCGGGCTGGTCGGGGCGGCGATCCTGCTGGGCGGGACCTGGAGCGCGTTCGCGATCGCGGGCACGCTGCTCGAGATCCAGTGCATCCTCGATTCGTGTGACGGCGAGATCGCGCGTCTCAAGTACCAGGGCAGCAAGCTCGGGCAGTGGCTCGACACGGTGACGGACGGCATCATCGACAATGCCTTCGTCGCGTGCGCTGCGATCGCAGCCGGCGGGATGTGGATGACGGTGGGGCTCGCGCTCGTCGGGGCTCGCATCTGGGCCGAGCTCTACGTCTACGTCGACGTCTACAAGCGCACCGGGACACCCGATCAGACGCTGTTCCGGCTGTGGTACGAGGACGAGCATGCGAGCGCCGACCAGATCTACGATCGGCGCAGCTTCAACAGCTGGTTTCGATCGCTGGGCCGGAGAGACGTGTTCGTGGCCTGCTACTGGCTGTTCTGCCTCGGTGGCCTGCCCCAGGGCGTCGTGCTGTATGCCAGCGTGATGAACGCGGTGTCCGTGCTCGGGCTGTGCGTGCACGTCGTGATCAAGCGGCTTGCTCGCTGAGCGGCTGGGCGTGATGCTCCGCGCCTGGTAGCGCCGCGTCCTCGATCCGGCCGAATGGCTGCCGCACCATCCGGGCCGCGTGCAGCGGCAACAGCAGCAGGAAGGTTGCCGAGCCACCGAGCCGACCGAGCGCGGTCTGATAGCGGCGCGAGTCGTTCCAGATCCAGTCGATGACGAACACCGCGCCGGCGACGACGTAGAGTGGATACAGCAAGCGCACGCGCCACGGCCGATAGCGGCCGAGGATCCGGTGCACGAACGTCATGAACTTGCCGAAGAATGCGCCCGAGCTGAGCAGGCGCTTGCCGAGGCCGCCGCCGACGTCGAGGCCGCGCTGGAGACACGGCTCGGGGACGAATGCGAAGTACTCGTCGTCGCGCTTGCCGGCGGCGACGCGCAGCGAGAACGAGAGCTCGTCTTCGATCGGCGTGTCGTTGTCCCAGCCGCCGAACCGTTCGAAGGCGGATCTCCGGATCGCTCCGCCGGTGCCGTGCACGTAGTCCACCGGCCGGACGGGCTCGTCGAGCCGGCAGTAGGTGGACGGCGTCTTGAGTACCGGCGAGAACCGCATGCAGCGCCGGCGGGCGAACACGCGATACAGCGCCGACGGCCGATCGTCCTCACGCCACAGGTGTCGACAGGTGACGCCCAGGCATGCCGGATCGGAGAATGGCAGCTCGAGTTTCGTGAGCCAGTCGGTGCCGATCGGGAGGTCGTCGTCATCGAGCAGCACGACCACGGCCCCACGCGCTGCCGCGACGCCGATGTTGCGTGCGCGTGCGCCTCCGAGCGGGGCGTACCGCATGAACCGGAGCCGCGGATCCGCGCCGAGCTCGGCGAGCCGCCTGGTCGCGGCTTCCGGTCGCTCCGTCGATTGGTCGACCACGACGATCTCGAACGCGTCATGCGCCTGGGCGAGCAGGATCTCGAGCAGCTCGACCAGCGACGGCAACCGGTTGTACGACCGGATCACGACGGTAAGGCGCGGAGTCATGTCAGCAGGGCTCTCTTACCAGCAACGTTGGCACCGGCGAAGGTCACCGGTCACGGAAGGACGTCGATGGTCGCCGTGGTGGGGTGTTGATACGGGTCGACCATGACCAGCGACAGCCTGACTCCAAACACCTCGACCGGAGCGCCCGGGTCGGGCGTCAGGCGATGCAGGGTGACGGCTCGCGTCTCGCTGCCTTGCTTGGCCGTGAGCTGACACAGGAAGTCGTTGCGGCTGTTGTGGTCACGATCCGTGACGTGCGCCTCGATGCCCGTCACGAGGGTCAGCGAGACTCCGTTGCCCAGCTGCACCGG